>JBAQER010000534.1:0-2426 GCA_049286845.1 Bradyrhizobium sp. | reverse complement strand
CCCGGGCAACACCAGCGTCGCCTCGCTCACGACACCGGAAACCGTGTCGAGCCATTGCGAACGCAGGCCCGCGGGATCGACGGCCATGCCGGCTTCGATCAAGGCGCGCTCGCCGGCATCCACCTCGAACATTTCGCCGGTGAAGGCCCAGAGGTCATCGATCGCACCTTGCGCGCGCGAGTGGCTCTCCTCGGTGCCGTCGCCGAGCCGAACGATCCATTCCGACGAATGCCGCAGATGATAGGCGCTTTCCTTCTCGGACTTCGCTGCGATCGCCGCCAGCGTGGCGTCGCCCGATTTCATCATCGCGCGCCAATAGAGGTCGGCGAAGGCCGAGTAAAACAACTGCCGCACCATGGTGCGCGCGAAATCGCCGTTCGGCTGCTCCAGCAGCAGCAGATTGCGGTACTGCCTGACGTCGCGCAGGTAGGCCAGCTTGTCTTCGTCGTTGCCCTTGCCTTCGACCTCGGCCGCGTAGGAATAGAGTTCGCGCGCCTGGCCGAGCAGATCGAGGGCCATATTGGCGAGCGCCATATCCTCCTCGAGGATCGGCGCGTGGCCGCACCATTCCGACAGCCGGTGCCCCAGGATCAGCGCATCGTCGGCACGGCGCAGCGTGTACAGCACCAGCGGGGTTTCGGAGACGGTTATGGACGCGATAGCCATTTTTTCACTCGCTCGTTCAATCTCCGCCCTCATCCTGAGGAGCGCGCCCTTGCGCGCGTCTCGAAGGATGGCCGCGAGTCCGGTGTTGCTCCCATCCTTCGAGACGCTTGCTTCGCAAGCTCCTCAGGATGAGGTCCGTATTAGTGGCGCGCCGCCTCTCAGGGAGAACGTCACATGTGTCCGACTTCCTCGGGCACCTCGTAAAACGTCGGGTGCCGGTAGATCTTGGATTCCGCCGGCTCGAACATCATGGCCTTGTCGGCCGGGTCGGACGCGGTGATCGCGCTCGACGGCACCACCCAGATCGACAGCCCCTCGCCGCGGCGGGTGTAGAGGTCGCGCGCGGCCTGTACCGCCATCGTGGCGTCGGAGGCATGCAGCGAACCGACATGCTTGTGCGCGAGCCCGTTGCGGCTGCGAATGAAGACTTCCCACAGCGGGGTATTCGGCGTGGACATGACGATCTCCCTCAACTCTATTCGGCGGCTTGCGCGACTTGCCGGCGCTTGCGTTTCTCGGCATAGGCTTGGGCCGCTTCGCGGACCCAGGCGCCGTCGTCATGCGCCTTGCGCCGCGCCGCCATCCGGTCGCGGTTGCACGGGCCGTTGCCGGCCAGCACCTGCTTGAATTCTTCCCAGTCGATCGCGCTGTATTCCCAATGCCCGGTCGCCGGGTTCTGCTTCATGCCGGGATCGGGAATGGTCAGGCCGAGATACTGCGCCTGCGGCACCGTGGCATCGACGAATTTCTGGCGCAGTTCGTCATTGGAGAAGCGCTTGATCTTCCATCTGGTTGAAGTGTCGCTGTGCTGGCTCACCTGGTCGGGCGGCCCGAACATCATCAGCACCGGCCACCACCAGCGGTTCAGCGCGTCCTGCGCCATCGCCTTCTGCTCCTCGGAGCCGCGCGCCAGCGTCAGCATGATTTCGTAACCCTGCCGCTGGTGAAAGGATTCCTCCTTGCAGACGCGGATCATCGCGCGCGCATAAGGACCATAGGAGCAGCGGCATAGCGGGATCTGGTTCATGATCGCCGCTCCATCGACCAGCCAGCCGATCACGCCGATGTCGGCCCAGGTCAGGGTCGGGTAATTGAAGATCGAGGAATACTTGGCCTTGCCGGCCAGCATCTGATCGACCAGTTCCTCGCGCGAGGCGCCTAACGTCTCCGCCGCGGCATAGAGATAGAGACCGTGGCCGCATTCGTCCTGCACCTTGGCGAGCAGGGCTGCCTTGCGGCGCAGCGACGGCGCGCGCGTGATCCAGTTGCCTTCCGGCAGCATGCCGACGATTTCGGAATGGGCGTGCTGCGAGATCTGCCGCGTCAGCGTCCTGCGATAGGCCGCCGGCATCCAGTCGTTCGGCTCGATGCGCTCCTCGGCATCGATGCGCGCCTGAAACGCCGTCGCGTGCGCGGCGTCCTCGATATTGCGGTCATCAGCGTCGGACGTGTTGAGCGCCTGCGTGTACATGGCCGATCTCCCGGAAGATACTTAACATATATCAGAATAAGCGTAACTCAAGCAATTCTTGTAACATAATTACACACCGGTAAAGCGGCGCGCCAGGTCCTTGCCGGCGCCGGACAGCGGTCCGGTCTCGCAGGTTCCGTTCCGCTCAAGCCATTGTTCGGACGCGGGAAGCATCGCCCGATAGATCTCGCCGCAGAGCTGCCGGGCGGCCCGGCCCGGCCAGTCCGCAGGGAGCAGCGCCGTCGGCAATAGCGGGTCGCGCAGCACCACCCGCCGGTAATAATGGATC
>JBAQER010000533.1:0-4429 GCA_049286845.1 Bradyrhizobium sp. | reverse complement strand
AAAATTGCCCCTCAGGGGGTCACTATTGCGCGCGATTTTGCATCGCTCGGGTCGCGTCCGATCAAAGGTTATGACGAGGAGATGCCCGTGTTTGGTGTCTCCATCGACGAGCGACCTCATGCTGCTTAGGCTCCTCCTCCAGCCTGAGGGCAGTCCTTACTCGATCACCTCGTCGGCGCGACCAAGGAGTGCCGGCGGGACTGAGATGCCGAGAGCATTCGCAGTCTTAAGATTGATCACGAGCTGGAAATTTGTGGGTGCTTGGACGGGGAGCTCACTCGGACGGGCGCCACGCAGGAGGCGGTCGGCATAAGACGCCGCTCGTCGATACATGTCCAACACATCAAATCCATAGGACATGAGACCGCCCTCGGCGGCGAAAATCCGGTTCGTGTAGATCGCGGGCACACGGTGCTGGGCGGCCCGTTGGATGATCAGTCCACGATGGTCGACCAAAAACGTGTCCGGCATGGCGGCCAGGCCGCTGCCGCTCAGTTGGCCGAGCGCGCGGATTGCGTCTTCGATCTCAGCGCTGCCCTGCACCCGTGCGGGCACAGCGGCTATCCCGAGAGAAGACGCAGAGGCTTGGATCGAGCGCAGGAACAACGACTCAACGTGTGGGGCTGTCTTCGGATTGAAGAGCAGGGCAACGTGGGTAAGATCCGGCGAAGCTTCCTTCAGGAATTCCAACCACTTCGGGCCCATGGAAGTCTCGAAGGCGGTGAAGCCGGTCACGTTCCCACCGGGTCGGGCCAAGTTCTCCACAAACCCCGATCCGACCGGGTCGCCCACCCTGCAAAACACAATTGGAATAAGTTTTGTCTCGGGGAGGAGGGCGGCGACAGATGGCGTTGCATCAGCAAGCAATAGGTCTGGTGCCAGCGCGACCAACTCAGCCGCATACATCCGGAAGTGGTCCGCGCCACCGGCCGCCCACCGTCGATACAGTTGGAGATTGCGACCCTCTACCCAACCCAGATCTTGAAGAGCGTCCCGGAAGGCGTTCACGCGGGCCTGTCCGTCCGGATCACTCTCCGCGCTGGCCATCAACAAGCCGATCCGCCGGACACGACTTTGTGCCTGGGCCGCGGCGGCGCGCGAAAACGCGATGACGCTCCCGAGTAGGATTAGAAGCTCCCGCCGCCTCATCCGATCACCTCGTCGGATGTCTCACGCCCACTTCGCGTGCGCTGGTAGGTTAGCGTGATCGAGAGTCCTAAGCCAGCGGGAAAGCTCGTGCGTCAGCGGCATCGGTGCGGCGGCAAACGGGATGGCGAAACGAGCAGCGCCGCAGTACCCGCTACTGCCGAAAACTCTCCGTGAGCACAATTGGTCCGCTCGGCCCGTGAGATCAGCCATAATGGCGGACATCGCACTTGGTCTGTTGTGGGTCCAATTCCGGAAGTGCGACAGCGCCGCTCCCAGGTCCGTTTTCGCTTCCCCGATAACGGACATCGTCAGGCCGCCTGCCAAAGTCCGCTTTGTGCCGATAGTGTTGCAAAAGTCTTTTTGCGGCATAGGACTCAAATTCTCCGAGCCGTAGGCGCGGCGATCGAATAATAATGTAGGGGACTACATCGCCACGGGACAAACTCACAGGCGATTCCGGTAACGGGTTTGAGGCTGCATTGATCGGCGGTTGTCGCTTGTTTTGTCCTTCAGCGGAAAATTAGCCGCAGCGCCTTTTGGGACTTTTGCAACACTATCTGCCAGAAGCAGACATGCGCAGCTTATCCACCGAGCTCAAGCGAGCCAGAAACATGCGGCTTAAGCACGGCGACTTCGTAACTAAAGCCGGATGACTCATCGCTCGGCGAGCTACCAAAAACTCGTCCACAAAACGCTGCACGGTGAATGCGGAATCGGCGCGGTAATCATAACACTGAGTTCCGATAACATCATACGAACACACAAGCACCGCTCGAGGAACAAGCGGGAACGGCCCTTTCGGTGCAACCATTGGCGACGCGCACCATTGACTCACTGCTAAACAACCAAGGATGTTCATAATGTCTAATGCAAACCACAATAACGCAAATCGGAATTCATCGCAGCCGCAGGATTGCAGAGAACAGATCGATGCCGCGGATGCATCGTTGAATTCTTTTCCGGGCGGCTTTCAAGCGATTGCCACAGCCTACAGCGACTACACCAAGAAATCGTTTGAAGACACCAGGTCGTTTGTCGAGAAGCTCTCAGGCGTGAAGTCGGTCGACCAGGCGATTGAAATTCAAACCGAATTCGCAAAGTCGGCTTTCGAGACATTCATGGCCGAGTCGCAGAAGATTGGCGCGTTGTATCGCGATCTTGCCACGCAATCCTACAAACCATTCGGTGGATTTCTTGCAAAGATGACCCCGACAAATCTATAAGTCTCACCCTCGCGATGTCAGCGCAAAATTGCCCTGCTCATCGCGGGGGAGATCAAGGGAGTGTACGATGGCCGTTTGCGAACATTGCGGCAATGATTACGACAAATCCTTTCAAGTCCTCATGAGCGGCAAGACGCACAATTTCGACAGTTTCGAGTGCGCTATCCATGCACTTGCGCCGTCATGTGCCCATTGCGGCGTCAGGATCGTGGGCCATGGGCTGGAGAAGGATGGCACGTTCTACTGCTGCGACCACTGCGCCGAAGCGAAAGGAGTGAGGGGTTTACGCGACCGGATCTAATCTTGCTGCGCCCTAGGAGGCTTTATCGCCTTGCCGGCGGATCAAAGCCGGCCGCTCCTAAACGAGATGGCCGACGACCCATCAGCAGCAGCCCAACTTTGCAACAAAATCGGTCATTTCCAGACTTCGGCGCGGGCTGAAATGATGTCCGCTTTACCCCCGCGAACCGACATCGCCAGCAGCGCGCCCGTCACCTCCGGTTCGTGCCCAATGCGAACATTGCATCGGAGTTGAGGCTTTGGTCTCGCCAAGCGGCGCGTTCGTTGTCTACGATCCGATGAGTCGTATCCGGCGAAACACAGGCATTGCGAGACTGCCATGGGGACAAGAAGTCATACCGCTGCGCCCGCGGCAACTCTCGCGCTCGGACTCTTGTTCGCGCCGCCGGTTTCGATCGCCAGCGATGCGATCATCAATGCGATCGCGTCGCTGGTCCCGGCCGCCATCGGCAATGTCGGCTTCATGTCCCCTGCCATGGGGCAGCCGGGCACACTGACGAAAAAACAATCGGATGCGCTCAATACCTACGAAAACGCACTAAGAAATTTCGAGTCGATCCTGGCCCAGCGGCGCGCGCAGATCAATGCAAAACAAGGGCTGCCGAACCTGCCGGGACAAGCTCTCTACCTTGCACGCAACAGCATGATGAGCGCCTACAAGGACCTCACCGACGTTCTTCCGTCCAGGATCGGACGGCCCAACAAATTCGGAATCCCTCCGGCGTATTTTGACGCCGGCAGTGAGCCGCTGATCGACGAGTACAGGAAGCTTTTCGACCACATGGAAGCGCCGCCCGGCAACGCGCAAAAATCAGATACGCCATTCAGGGACGTTGTCGATCTGGCAATTGCCATTGCGCGAGCCAAGGGCCTTGATGCGGCGAATGCCGAAGCGGCAGGCCGTATCGCCCTGGGGCTGTTCTTCGCCGAGACGAACGGCCATCAAAACGTGGGAAATGCGCGCTCGAACAAATACAAGGGAAGTTTTCAAACCGGCGTATCCGAAGATCAAAACGGCCGAAGGAAGTGGGCAGCAATAAAGCAATCGATCGCAGCCCTTGATCCCGCACTTGGCCTTCGCGACGACAAGGAAGAGGCACGGGTTGGCAATCTGGATCATCGATTCAACCACTGGACTGCCGTGCGGGACGCCCTCATGAACGCACATGCGGATATTTTCCCGCAAGTACCGGCGATAGTGAAGACACTGCCGAGTCCGGTCGATCAAATGAAACTGTTTGAACTGATCCAGATCATTCCGACTCCGACCAGGTCCGCCCTGAGGTCAGGCGACCTGCTCAACTATAGAATTTCCGACCCGACGATCATGGGATATCTGCGAAACAACAGCGTCTTCGCCTTCGGACAGGCCGACCGGGCAAGAACATCCGCGACCTTCCGCGAAATTCTCGATGCGATGTGGCTCTTCAACGCCAAGTTTGAACGCGCGCTTTCCACATTCGACGAGATCAGGACGCGGTCAAAGGGTTGAAGTCGGCCGGCGTCAATCGGACAGGGGCGAAAAATGCGCGCTCGGCAGCAGCGATATCTATTTGCTCTTAAAGAGGTTTTCTAGGCTCACCTGCCCAAATCCGGCGCGCAATATGTTTTCAGCCATTCATGGTCCATAATTCCTGCTAGAATTCGTCCAAGGCCGCCACGCTGTCATGACGCGCGAACGGATCATCGCTCCGGGGGAAAGCAGGGATTGCTGTCGCTAGCGAAAAAATTCACCGGGTCAGGCTTTGGCGTCCGGC
>JBAQER010000532.1:0-25773 GCA_049286845.1 Bradyrhizobium sp. | reverse complement strand
CCCTTGTATTGCGCGAAAGTTCGGCCGGGCCGCCCCAGACCGACACCGGCTGCGTCAGCGCGTGCATGTCGACCACGCAATACAGGCAGTTGTGGGTCTCCTGCAGTTTTACGAAATTGACGATCGCGCCGAGGTAATTGCCGAGATGCAGATTGCCCGTCGGCTGGACGCCCGAAAATACCCGTTCAACCATCGCCATTGTCAGCTTCCCGCGGATGTCATTCGTTTCGCGCCGTCGTTTGCCAACAGGCGCGACGCGCCGTCCCATGCCACGAGGGGCCTAGCCGCGCAAGTCGCGGGGCGGGTTTTGCCTGACGGCACTGACCGCATCGGCCCAGCTCGCAACGCCGAACAGGGCCAGAAGCAGGCTGTAAATCGCGATTCCGCCCGATATCAGCGCAGCCAGGAGAGCCGCCTGCACCAGGCCATGCGCGCTCGCGGCCGGCGGCAACGTCCACGTCGCGGTCAGCCACAACAGCCCGCCCATCACAAAAGCCGCCGCCACGATGCGCGGCAGCCGCCGGCGCGCTGCTGCATCGATGGAGAATCCGAATGTCGCGGCACCGCGCCGGATCAGGCTGAACGCGCTGCTCCAGGCCCCCAGCGCAATGCTGGCCGCGATGCCGCCGGCGCCGAATATCCGGCCGAGCACCACGGCCAGCACGATCGCGACCGCCATCCCCTTGAGCGCTGCGAAAAGCGGCGAAAGCGTATCCTCGCGCGCGAAGAACGCCGGCGACAGCGCCTTCACCAGCACGTGCGCCGGCAGGCCGAGCGCCAGCCACATCAGCGCCTGCGCGGTAGAAGCGGTATCGGCGGATGTGAAAGCGCCGTGCTGGAACAGCATCCGCACGAGCGGTTCGCTGAGCGCGATCAATCCCAGCATCGCCGGCAAGGCCAGTCCGACCGATAGTTCGAGCCCGCGCGATTCGGCGTGCGCAATGGCGCTGCGATTTTCCCCTTGCACGCCGCGCGTCAGCTCGGGGATCAGCACGGTGCCCATGGCGACGCCGACAAGCCCGAGCGGCAGCTCGATCAGGCGGTTGGCGAAATAGAGCCACGACACCGAAGACGGCGACGACGACGCGACCACCGCGCCGGCGACGACCAGCAATTGCGGCGAGGCGCTGGCGATCATGCCGGGGATCGCCTTGCCGAGAAAGCCGCGCATCTGCGGGTCGAACGCGATCCGCAGCGGGGTTGCGACGCCGCCGCCACGGCGCAACAGCAGGATCAGCAATTGCAGCAGCCCGGCGATGCCGACCGTGGCGGCCATGATCAGCGCGGCATGGACGGCATCCTGCCGCCAGCCGAGCAGCGCCGCCATGATCGCGATCAGCGCGATGTTGAACAATAGCGGTGAAAAGGCCGTCAGCGCGAAGCGCCCCTGCGCGTTCAACAGCGCCATCATGACCGTGACGGGCCCCGCGAAGGCGAGATACGGCAGCATCAGGCGGGCGTCGTCGACGGCGAGTTGCAGCGTCGCCGTCCCAGTAAAGCCCGGCGCCAGCGCGGTCATGATCAGCGGCATCGAGAGGCCGATCAGCGCCGCCGCCACCACCAGCGCCGCGCTGACGGTGCCGAGCACGCGGCCTGCGAAGGCGGCGGCAGCTTTCGCGCCCTCGGCCTCGCGGACGCGCAGCCAGGCCGGCACCAATGCCGCGTTCAATGCCCCCTCGGTCAGCAGGCGTCTGACGACATTGACCCCCTGGAACGCCACCAGGAAGGCATCGGCGACGGGGCCGGCGCCGAGCAGCGCCGCAATCATCGAATCGCGCGCGAATCCGAGCAGCCGCGAGGCCAGCGTTCCCGAGGATACCGTGAGGAAGGAGCGGATCATGAAGGGCTTTATAACAGCGTCGCTTGCTGGCGCAGGGGCTAACGTGATAGGCCGCAGCACCTTTTCAACGCCGATTTACGCGGGATTTCCGCAAGCAATCGCAATTGCCGCAACAGGACTGATCGATGACTTCAGCGAAATACGACGTTCTCGGGATCGGCAATGCGATTTTCGACATCCTGGTGCAGACCGACGAGGGTTTTTTGGCCGCGCACGGCATGACCAAGGGCGGCATGGCGCTGATCGACGAGGCCCGCGCCGCATCGATCTACCGCGACATGGGCCCGGCCACCGAAATGTCCGGCGGCTCGGCGGCGAACACCATCGTCGGCCTCGCCGATCTCGGCGCCCGGGCGGCCTATGTCGGCAAGGTCAAGGACGACCAGATCGGCCGTCTTTATACCCACGACATCCGTGCCGCAGGGGTGGCGTTCGAGACCCGGCCGGCGGCCGACGGCCCCGCCACCGGCTGCTCCTATATTCTGGTGACGCCGGACGGCGAGCGCACCATGAATACCTATCTCGGAGCCGCGCAGGAACTGACATCAGGCGATATCGACGCCGCGCAGATAGCGGCATCTGGTGTAATCTACCTCGAAGGCTATCTCTGGGATCCGAAGAGCGCCAAGGAAGCCTTCGTCAAGGCCTCGACCATCGCGCATGACGCCGGCCGTCAGGTCGCGCTGACGCTGTCGGATTCGTTCTGCGTCGATCGCTACCGCGACGAGTTTCTCGACCTGATGCGTAAACGCACGGTCGACCTGATTTTCGCCAACGAGGCCGAACTGCACTCGCTGTACCAGACTTCGGATTTCGACACCGCGCTGACGCAGTTGCGCAGCGATACCAAACTCGGCGTCGTCACCCGCAGCGAGAAAGGCTGCGTAGTGGCCTCGAAGGACGGCGTGACCGCAGTGCCGGCGTTTCCGATCGACCGCATGGTGGACACCACAGGCGCGGGCGACCTGTTCGCCGCCGGCTTCCTGTTCGGCCTGGTGCGGAACGCCGGTTACGAGAACGCCGGACGGCTGGGTGCGCTAGCCGCAGCCGAGATCATCCAGCACATCGGCGCGCGGCCGCAGGCCTCGCTGAAGGAGCTGGCGCAGCAGAACGGCTTGCCGGTGTAGCGCGTTTCTGCACGCGGAACCCTCAACTCGTCATGCCCGGGCTTGACCCGGGCATCCACGTCTTTCTCAAGTGTCACGCATGATAGGAGCTCTACAACGTCAACCGCGCCATGCTGGAAAACATCATCCACCGCATTTCTAACGCGGCGCAGCTCAACATTCAGATCAAGGATCGCTTCGGAAACCCGGTGGTCCCGCGATGACGCAAATCTAAAATACTTTCCAAAGCTCACGGGTCCCGGTAGCGCGCAGACTCAATACGGACAGGGCGCGGATACTTTTCAGATATAAGATTCGAAATATTGCAGTGCCTGTTAGGTCAATCGCTATCGGCGAGAAGCACTTTGCCCTGTTTCAGTACCATCCATACAAGCGGGTTGGAGTCTTACCCCACGTTCCAAGACCCACTGATCTATCAACAACGTCAGTGAGGTCGGTACTTGGCTTGATTATGCGAAATTTTACTGGCTGCCCGTCACCGCCAACCTCAACCAAAGCGATTCCGTCCCTATTCTGGCGTGCCCAATCGGCATTTGGAGAGTCGTTAGGTACGTTTAGCCTCCACATTCCGTTGTTCTCATAAAATCGAAATAGGAAATCGCGCGAAATTCCATCTTCGCACCTCAACGTGGCGGTATTTCCATTGGCGACCGTCTGAAGCATTCGGGACAACACCGCGCCCGCGTCTCTTGGAAACTCAACCTGCAGGTCGTATTCCCCTGTGAATGACTGCAAACCCGCCCATGCAACGGTGGCCGCAGAGTTGGGCAAGGAAGGCCCTTCCTTTGGCGGCGAGACGCCCTGCACTGGCTTTCCCCCTGTAGCTGGGATTGGCTCTTCTGCCACTCCAAGCGCTACCAAATCCGCCGGAGGTCGTGAGCGATTCCGAGCGGCAAAGTACTTTTCATAGGCTTTCAGGCGGTCGTCTGTGAGATCAGCTCCTATGTCCCAACATTCCTTCCAAGCAAGTCCGGCAGACGCTCCAATGTTATCGCCGAAGCGTATGTAAGAGCATTCTGCATTCCTGAAGAGCGCTCCTAAGCTCAAATTGCCCGACCCGGCGATGACAACAGATCCATTGCTGATCCCGTTCTCGGGATCAAATGACTCGCCGCCGATATAAAGCTTCGGATGGAACGTCCCTGGAAGATGGTCTACGATTTTGACGTCCCATCCATCGTTCATCGCAGCCCGCAGCGCGTTAGGATGCGTCACCGCATCCCTTGTGTCAGCAACGAGACGGCAATCATCGACCTGAATTTCGTTGGCCAAGTTGTTTAAATACTCAAAGCCGCCAACACTGACATAGGCCACAGCTACGCCAATGACGTTGGGCTTTGCCTTCACCAATGAGCGGCGCATAATCGTTCTGAAGGATTGTCCGCCTAACCCGCTCGCAATAATTGCTGATGACATTGTTTGCGCGCCTCCGGCACGACACGAAAGCTTCAACTATAGCAGCCGGTCCTGTTTAGCCTCTTCGCGCAAAGCCTTCTTGAATCCTTCGGTGAAGCCGAACGGCACCTGCGGGCGGCGATTGTCCAATATTTCCTCAGCGGTCAGGATTTGCAGTTTCGGAACCTTCATTCCACCGGTTTCATATATTCCTGCCGCCGCCGCTTCCTTCTCCATCTCACGGGTTGGCTCGTTAAGGGTGAGAAAAATACCGAGGGCTGCTTTCTCCCGCTCCATCGTTCCCTTTAAGTCGCGAACGTCGCCAGATTTGATATTTCCGCCCTTAACCGAAATGATTCCGAACTGCGGCTTGTTATCCGCATCACGAAAATTCAGGTAACCGTCTATGCCCCGATCCATGCCCTTCTTGCCGCCCTTGTACGGTTGGGCGCCAATAGTGGCGGTAATCCACTTTTGGAATTCGTGCTTGTCCCGATTTGCGAGATCGCGCGCTCCTGCATAGTCGGTTGGGACACCGTGCACTTCGAACGCGAACCCGGGGAAGGCTTCCTTCAATCGCCGTTCTATAAGCGAGATAGCGAGATGCGTTATGTCGATTCCGATCCAACGACGATTGAGCTTCTGCGCGGCGTGCACGGTCGTGCCGCACCCGCAAAAAGGATCAAGAACAAGGTCCCCCTCGTTGGAAGACGCGGCAATGATGCGCTCAAGAAGTGCAACGGGTTTTTGGGTTGGGTATCCGAGTGATTCACTCCCGGCGGCCTGCGGTATATCCGTCCAACAATTGGTAACGGTGCGCCCGAGAGAGTCGTCCAGATACTTCTTGTATTGAGGGACCGCTCCCGGCTTAAGCTGCACGACCAAGCCGTCTTTATAGGCTTGATTCATCCGCTCTCGCGTCCAACGCCATACGCGGGTGACGCCCAAAAATTCATAGGTCAGGTTTGGCCGGTTGTCGTTTGGATTAAGCAAGGGCAACAGGCGATATATGCCTTTGTCATCTTTATGCCGGTATGCCTTTTCGACGTAGTTCGGATCGTGCGCTTCGTAAGGCTGATGGAACGTGGCTTTCGAGTTCTTGGAAAATCGCAGGATCGTATCGGTGCACGTAGGGAAATTGATTGATCCGAGACTCTTTGGATTGGAGCGTTTCCAAATAATCTCATTTCGATAGTTCAAAGCACCAAAGATCGAATCGAGAATAATCTTCAGATAGTGGCTCGCGGTTTGATCACAATGTAGATAGAGCGTCCCAGTTGGCTTTAGAACGCGGCGCAGTTCCGCCAGCCGAACTGCCATCATGGCCAGATAGGCCATCATATCGTTTTCGCCGAGCGCAGCCCGCATTGCGCGCAACATCGTCGCAGCGTCCGAATGTTCGCCCGTCATTACCTCGTCGAACGCGCGCTCTGCAGAGTCATTCCAGTGCCACGTATCGTCGAAAGCCTCAATCTGTGCTTCCGACCCTTCCCCAGCGGGCGACTTGAATAGCAAGTTGTAATTGGCGTTCGAATTGAACGGCGGGTCCAGGTAAACTAGGTCAACGCTCTCGCTTGCAACGCTCTCTCGCAGAACGCCAAGATTGTCGCCGTAAAAAAGTCGATTCATCGAAGCCCGCCAGAATCATTTGCACCAATTGAGCGAGAACTGTCCAAGTCGTCAATCACAAGGACTTCCACGAACGCTCAGCTTTTGGCTGAAAGAACAAAGCAGAAACTTAACGTTGTGGAAAGCAAAAATGTGTATTAGATTTCAGGAGGTTCCGTCCGCGCGAAGCGCGGCCCGGTGATAAACTCCGGGCCGTCTCGAAGCATGAGACATATGAACGGCATCTCTCTCATCCTTCGAGACGCGCGCAAGAGCGCGCTCCTCAGGATGAGGTCCTTGCGGTTGAATCACGGTCTTTTCCGCCTTCGATCCGAGCTTCACCTACCCCGCTTGCGGTGAGAGGTCGAAATTCGCGTTGCGAATTTCGGGTGAGGGGGAGAAGCGGCGGGGCCGGGACGGTGAAGTAACCGCCGCCAGGCGGCGAGAATCACGCCGCATCTGTCAGAGGTCGCGCGCGTTCAATCCGCTTGCGTTCACGCGGGGAATGCATCGCCTTCCACAGGTCGGTTCGCCGCTGCACATTGAGCCAGAAATCCGCATCGTTGCCGAACACGCGGGCGAGAATGAGGGCGGTCGCCGCGGTCACGTTGCGGCGATCGTTGCAGAGTTCGTTGACGTGCTTGCGCTGTACGCCCATGGCTTCAGCCAGCGCGCCTTGCGTCAGGCCGATCGGTTTCATGAACTCCTCGACCAGAATCTCGCCTGTTGTCGCCGGCTTGCGTTTTGTCATCAACATGGATTGCCTCACACTCACGGAATCTCAGAAGCCGGTTGCTACGGGCTTGGAGCAATATACTACGGCTACCGAGCAGCCCCTCATATCGCCCCGGGGGTTGTAGTATGCTATGTGCCGTGATCCATCCAATCCGGAATCGAAAAAGGGCTCAAGCGATGCCCCTGATGAGAAGTTTCAGCGAGACTGTGCTGGCGCGCGCTCGCCGCGACGTCAAGTTCAGGCAGGCCCTGCTTGCCGAGGCGGTGCAGGCGCTCCTCGACGGCAATCGCGACGAGGGCCGCGCCGCGCTGCGCTCCTGCATCAACGCCACGATCGGTTTTGAAAAACCCGGCGCGGCGCTCGGCCGGTCGCCCAAGAGACTGATGCGCATGTTCGGTCCATCGGGCAATCCTTCGGCCGAAAACCTGCTCGGCGTCGTCGGCGTGCTGCAGCGAAAAGCCGGAGTTCGCCTTCAGGTCCGCGCGGTCGGAAATAAAGGTATCATGTTAGGGTAAAGCGGCGGGCCGTTGCTGCAAATCTTACTGTGCATGGGGTTGTTTTCGACTTTTTTAGTTTGGCCGCCCGTCCGCAGGCTGCGCCGCGTCCGGGTCATCCATCGCGCCCCGGCGCAACGCCCCTCACGCCGTCTTCGCCGCCTTCAACCCGAGCTTCGCCTCGACCGCGTCGCGCATCAGGAATTTCTGGATCTTGCCGGTGACGGTCATCGGAAATTCGTCGACGAATTCGACGTAGCGCGGGATCTTGTTGTGGGCGATCTGGCCCTGGCAGAAGGCGCGGACCTCGTCGGCGGTCAGCGCCTCGCCTGACCGCACCCGGATCCAGGCGCAGAGCTCCTCGCCGTAGCGATCGTCGGCGACGCCGAAGATCTGCACGTCCTGAATCTTGGGGTGGCGGTAAAGAAATTCCTCGATCTCGCGCGGATAGAGGTTCTCGCCGCCGCGGATCACCATGTCCTTGATGCGGCCGACGATGTTGCAATAGCCTTCGTTGTCGATCACGGCGAGATCGCCGGTGTGCATCCAGCCCGAGGCATCGAGCACGTCGGCGGTTTTTTCGGGCTCGTCCCAATAGCCCAGCATCACGCTGTAGCCGCGGGTGCAGAGCTCGCCGCGTTCGCCGCGCGGCACGACGCGTCCCTCCTGATCGACGACCTTGACCTCGACATGCGGATGAATCCGCCCGACGGTGGCGACCCGGCGTTCCAGCGGGTCGTCGGTGGCGCTCTGGAAACTGACCGGGCTGGTTTCGGTCATGCCGTAGGCGATGGTCACCTCGCGCATGTTCATCTGCTCGTTGACCCGCCGCATCACCTCGATCGGGCAGGGCGCGCCGGCCATGATGCCGGTGCGCAGCGACGACAGATTGAATTTGGCGAAGTCGGGATGGTCGAGTTCGGCGATGAACATGGTGGGGACGCCATAAAGCGTCGTGCATTTTTCCCGCTCGATGGTCTGCAGCGTCACCAAGGGATCGAAGCCCTCGCCGGGATAGACCATGGCAGCGCCCGAGGTGACGGAGGCGAGGTTGCCCATCACCATGCCGAAGCAGTGATAGAGCGGCACCGGAATGCAGATGCGGTCGGCTTCCGTGAGCCGCATCGCGCGGCCGACGAAATAGCCGTTGTTGAGGATGTTGTGATGCGTCAGCGTGACGCCCTTCGGCGATCCTGTGGTGCCGCTGGTGAACTGGATGTTGACGGCGTCGTCGAACTGCAGGGTCTTGGCCAGGGCTGCGAGCGCATCGCGGTGGCGCGCGCCGCCCATGCCCGCAACCTGCTCGAACGGGATCGTGCCGGGACAGGCCGGGCCGCCGACCTGGATCACCATGTGCAGTTGCGGCAGCCGCGCCGCTTGCAGCTCGCCCGGCGGGGCCGTTGCCAGCTCGGGCATCAGCGTGTTCAGCATCTCCATGTAGTCAGAGGTCTTGAACGCGGTCGCCGTCACGATCGCGGCGCAGCCGACCTTGGCCAGCGCGAATTCGAGTTCGCTGAGACGGTAGGCGGGATTGATGGTGACCAGGATGAGCCCGGCCTTGGCGGCGGCAAACTGCGTCAGCGTCCATTCCGGCCGGTTCAGCGACCAGACGCCGATTCGCGCGCCGCGTTCCAGCCCGAGCGCGAGAAAGCCCGCCGCCAGCGCATCGACGCGCTCCGCCAGTTCCCGCCACGTCCACCTGACGTCATGGCTCGGCGAAACCAGCGCCTCGTGATCCGCCCAGCGCCGGACGGCCTGATCCAGGCTGTGTCCGATGGTCTCGCCGAGCAGCGGCGCATCGGCGACGCCGCATACATAGCTATCCGCCCTTTCCGACATGTTCGTCCCTCCATGCGTCGAGCGACGCGCCGGCAAAAGTCAGAACGTTACGCCGCCTTCTGCGCGGCATCGAGCCCGGCATAGACGCCGCGCTCGAAGCCCGCAAACGCTTCCAGGCATTTTCTGTCGGCGAACGGCAACACCTGCATCAGGATCACGCCGGTGATGTCGCGCGACGGATCGATCCAGTAATAGGTGTTGGCGAGGCCGGCCCAGGCGAGGCCGCCGGGGCTGCGGCCTTCCGGCGTCCTGGCGGTGTTGATCAGGAAGCTGAGGCCCCACTTTTTCACGATATCCGGAAAGAAATCGACGTCGTTGGTCAGCGGGGCCATGTAAGACTTCAATCCGGTCACGTTGAGTTCGCCGATGTGGTTTTCCCCCATCGCCGCGATCGTTTCGGCTTTGAGCACCTGGTTGCCGTTGCCGCGGCCCTTGTTGAGGATCATCTGGGTGAATTTGATGTAATCGGCGGCGGTGGCATAAAGCCCGCCGCCACCGGCGTGAAATTCCGGATTCTGTTCGACCTCGAACGGAATAGTCGTCAGCGATCCATCCGCGCCCCGGGCATGCACGCCGACCAGACGCTGACGTTGCGCGTCGCCGATCTTGAACGCGGTGTCGGTCATGCCGAGCGGAGCAAACACATGATCGCGCAGGTACGCGTCGAGCCGCTGGCCGCTGGCGGCCTCCACGGCCTTGCCGACCCAATCGATGTTGATGCCATATTCCCAGCGCGTACCGGGATCGGTCATCAGCGGAACTCTCAGCGAGGCATTGAGGCCGGTCCTGGCGGACGGCGTTCCCGTTTTCTCCAGATATTGCAGCATGTCGCCATTCCACATCGGATAGCTGAAGCCCGCGGTGTGGGTCAGGAGCTGACGCAGTGAAATCGGATTTTTCGCCGCGCGCAGTTTGGGCATGCCGTCGGCGCCGAACCCTTCCAGCACCTGGGGCGACGCCAGATCCGGCAGTACCTCGCCGATCGGCGCGTCGAGCGAAAGCCTGCCTTGTTCGACCAATTGCATCGCCGCGGCTGCGGTGATCGCCTTGGTCATCGAGGCGATCCAGAACACGCTGTCGAGGGTCATCGCTATGTCCCTGGAAAGGTCGCGCTGGCCGAACGCGGCCTGGTAGATGACCTCCTTGCCGCTTGCGGCCATGGCGACCGCGCCGGGAATCTCCCTGGCGTCGCTGGCCCGGCGCAGGATTTGATCGATTTGTGCCCGGCCATGCATGCGCTTCTCCCAACCTGTTTTTTTTGACGCCGCCGATCTTCCACCTCGGGGCCGCGTCCTGCAAGCGAGAGCCGCCCGCGCTGGTGGCTGCCGGAGCGGGGATGGGGCATGTGACAGCGACCGATGTGCAACACCCGGTCAGATTTTACGGTGGATGGAATGCAATTCCCATGACCGCCCCGGATATCCGCGATATGTTCGAAAAATCGATCCCGCGTCGGGGAACCGTTTTGGCAGTAAGGCGTTTGAAATACGGCACAATTTGACGCCGGCGGACTGCAAGTTTTAGTGAAAATGGTAATGATTTTTTGGGTTGCGAGGGGGCGAAGATGATTTCGACCTGGAGCGAATGGAAAAGGTATCCCCGGGCCGGGCGCGGCGATAACATCGAGGCGCCGATCACCCCGGGCATCTATGAAGTTCGCATTGCCGGCACCGGTGCGCTGCACTCGTTCGGCGCAGTCGACAATGTGGCGCAGGCATTGGCGCTGTTGCCGGTCGGGTCCAGGTCCTGGTTCGGACGGCGCGAGCCCGAAATCACGCCCGACCTCGAATACCGTACCTGTGCGACGTCCTCCAAGGCCGCTGCCAAGGCCGCTGCGGAGCGCATGATCGGCCGCCGCGAAACCTATATGAGCGGCGCGGCCTGAGCCCGCTTCGTCGTTCCGGGGCGCGCGCTAGCGCGAACCGCAGATGCGCACTTGCGCATCGGGGAACCTCGAGATTCCGGGTTCGATGCTTCGCATCGCCCCGGAATGACGATCAGGGTTGGCTCGCAAGCGATGCATCCCGGCCCGTTTGCGCCTATACTTGGATCCAATATCCAGAAAATCCGAGGAGTGACGCCATGACGACCGCTGCCGCACGTACGCCGCAAGCCTCCGCGCCATCGCTGCGCGACCGCCTGAAGGATCCGTCGCTGCTGCGCGAGCACTGCTATATCGACGGCGCCTGGGTCGGCACGCCGGTCCATCCCGTGAACAACCCGGCCACCGGCGCAGCCCTTGCGAAAGTGCCGCAGATGACCGCCGCGGATGCCACGCACGCGGTCGAAGCCGCCCAGCGCGCATTTCCGGCTTGGGCGAAATTCACCGCCAAACAGCGCTCCAATATCTTGCGCAAATGGTTCGAGCTGATCATCGCCAACCGCGAAGACCTGGCGCTGATCCTGACCTCCGAGCAGGGCAAGCCGCTGGCCGAAGCGCTCGGCGAGGTCGATATCGGCGGCGCTTATGTCGAATTTTTCGCCGAGGAGGCCCGTCGCGTCTATGGCGAAACCATTCCGGCGCAGCGGCCGGATGCGCGGCTCTTGGCGATCAAGCAGCCGATCGGCGTCTGCGGCGCGATCACGCCGTGGAATTTCCCGTCTTCGATGATCACCCGCAAGGTGTCGCCGGCGCTGGCCGCCGGCTGCACCGTGGTGCTCAAGCCCGCCAACGAAACGCCGCTCAGCGCATTGGCGCTCGCAGTGCTGGCCGAGAAGGCCGGCGTGCCCAAGGGCGTGTTCAACATCATCACCGGCGATGCGCCGCCGATCGGCAAGGTCTTGTGCGAACATCCCGCGGTGCGCTTCGTCGGCTTCACCGGTTCGACCGAGGTCGGGAAAATCCTGTACCGGCAGGCTTCTGTCGGGGTGAAGAAGCTCGGGCTCGAGCTCGGCGGCAATGCGCCCTTCGTGGTGTTCGACGACGCCGATATCGACGCCGCCGTCGAAGGCGCCATGGTCTCGAAATACCGCAACATGGGCCAGACCTGCGTCTGCGCCAACCGCCTCTACGCCCAGGACGGAATCTACGACCAGTTCGTCGAGAAGCTGTCGAAGAAGGTCGCCGCGATGAAGGTCGGCGACGGCACCGAGCAAGGCGTGACGCAGGGGCCGCTGATCAACATGGATGCGATCGACAAGGTCGAGAAGCACATCGCGAATGCAGTCAAGGGCGGCGCGAAGATCGTCACCGGCGGCAAACGCCATGCGCTCGGCGGCACTTTCTTCGAGCCGACGGTGCTGGCGAACGTCGCACCCGATGCGCTGGTGTCGCAGGAAGAAACCTTCGGCCCCATGGCGCCGGTGTTCCGGTTCAAGGACGAGGCCGACGTGATCGCGATGTGCAACAACTCGCCGTTCGGTCTGGCGTCGTATTTCTATTCGCGCGATCTCGGCCGGGTCTGGCGGGTCGCCGAAGCGCTGGAGTCCGGCATGGTCGGCGTCAACACCGGCCTAATCACCACCGAGGTCGCCCCGTTCGGCGGCGTCAAGGAATCAGGCCTGGGGCGCGAAGGCTCGCATCACGGCATCGAAGAATATGTCGAGATCAAATACGTGATGATGGCGGGGATCTAACTCAGCCCATCCATGAACTGACGCAGCCGCGGCGCCCATTTGTGCGCGTCGCGGCCCGACGCCGAATGGCCGTATTCGCTGTCGAGCAGGAAATAATCGGCATCGACGCTGGCGGCCTTCAGCGCCTGCATCACGCCGGGCGCAAGCTCCGGCGGAAACAGTTTGTCGGTGCGGGACAACACGTAAAGCACCTTCGACCTGATGTTGCCGAATTGCGCCGTCACGTCAAAACCCCTCAGCGCTTTCGCCAGGATGATCAGCGAATTGGCGTCGAAACCTCGCGCCCATTGTGCCGACTCGTCGCGGATTGCCGCCTCGATCGCTTGCGGATCGGAGATCGTATCGCGCAGACGGGTCTCGATGCCGTAGTTTTTCAGCGTGGCGATGCGGATCTGGGTCATGGTCTCCAGCACGCCGCCGCGGTCGTAATAGTCGCCGCCGTTCCAGTTCGGATCCTGCGATAGGGTGGCGAGCAGGCGCGCCACATTTCCTTCCGACCGCTCGCGCGGCACCACAGGAGACGTGACGATGGCGGCAATCCCCTTCATCATGCCGGGATAGTTCACCGCCCACTGGAAGGCCTGGAAGCCGCCATAGGACGGGCCGACAACCGCAACCAGTTTTTCGATGCCGAGATGATCGAGCAGCGCGCGCTGGGTGGCGACGATGTCGCTCACCGTGATGTCGGGAAACCGCGGCCCGTAGGGCTTGCCGGTCGCGGGATCGATGCTCGCCGCATTGGTCGATCCGTAGGAGGACCCCAACATGTTGGGACAGATCGCAAAGAAACGGCTGGTGTCGACCGCCTTGCCGGGGCCGACGATCTCGTTCCAGCTTCCCTCGCCGGTCGATCCCAAGGGATCAATCATCTGCGGACCGCTGGTGTTGCCGTGGGTGACCAACACGACATTGTCGCGGTCGGGCGCAAGGATCCCCAGCGTCCGGTAGGCGATGGTCACGGTCGGCATGACGATGCCGCTTTGCAGGCGGAAATTGCCGGTGACGAAGGTTTGCACGTCGGTGGAGGGAGGCTGCAGCATCGTCACTTCCTGCCATCTCCGCCGAACGCGCCGTGACGTCCGATGCCCGACGCAAAGCGCGCCGCGCCGGACAGCGTTTCGCCCGAGGCAATGACTTCAAGCCCGCCGCGCATTTCGTTGGCGATGGCGTCTTCCTCTTCGAGGTCCCACTGCCGCAGCGCCGACAACCGGTCGGCGCGCAGGCAGGTTTGCGGGAAGGCCGCGATCTCTTTGGCAAGCGCAATCGCCTGCGCGCGGGTTTCGCCCCTGGGCACCAGGCGGTTGGCAAGGCCCATGCGCAGCGCCTCCGGGCCGCCCACCGGGCGTCCGGTCAGGATGAGATCGATCGCCTGCGAATGGCCGATCAGCCGCGGCAGCCGGATGGTGCCGAGATCGATCAGCGGCACGCCGAAGCGGCGGCAGAAGATGCCGAAGGTGGCGTCCTCGGCGACCACGCGCATGTCGGCCCACAGTGCCAGTTCCATGCCGCCGGCCACGGCAAAGCCTTCGACCGCCGCGATCACCGGCTTCGACAGCCGCAGCCGGCTCGGTCCCATCGGCGCGATCGAATCGTGGCCGCCGATCTCGCGCTTCTTGTTGGGATCGCCCGATGCCACCGCCTTGAGGTCGGCGCCGGCGCAGAAATGGCCGCCGGTGCCGGTGAACACCGCGACCGACGCCTCGGCATCGGCGTCGAAGGCCCGGAAGGCATCGAACAGCTTGCGCGCGGTCGCACCGTCGACGGCGTTGCGGCAATGCGGGCGGTTGATGGAGACGATGGTCACCGGTCCATCGCGTTCGACCAGAACTGTGTCGGTCTCGGTCATGCGGCGCTCCCCTGTTGTTTTTCTGCCGGGGAGCTTGGCATTAGAGGTCCGATTTAAGCAATCCTGAGATCGCTTCCGGTAATCCGGCGATAGGCTTCGAGATAGCGCTTGCTGGTGGCGTCCACCACGCTGGCCGGCAGCGGCGGCGGCGGGGCGTCGCCGTTCCAGCGGCCGGCGCGGCGCTCGGCGTCGAGATAATCGCGCAACGGCTGCTTGTCGAAGCTCGGCTGCGGCTGGCCGGGCTTGTAGGCGTCCGCCGCCCAGAAACGCGAACTGTCGGGGGTCATCACCTCGTCGATCAGGATGATGTGGCCGTTCTTGTCGCGGCCGAATTCGAATTTGGTGTCGGCAATGATGATGCCCTGCTCGCGGGCGATTTTTTCGCCGAGCGTGTAGACGGCGCGGCTCATGCTCTCCAGCTCGTAGGCCACCTCGTCGCCGAGCACCTCGCGCATCCGCGCGATCGTGATGTTCTCGTCGTGGCCGGTCTCGGCCTTGGTCGCCGGGCTGAAAATCGCTGGCTCCAGTTTTGCGCTTTCCAGCAGGCCCGGCGGCAGCTTCTCGCCCGCCAGCGTGCCCTGTTGCGCGTATTCCTTCCAGGCCGAGCCGGAGAGATAGCCGCGGACCACGCATTCGATCGGAAACACTTTTGTGCGCTTGCACAGCATCGCCCGGCCGGCGAGTGAGGCGCGATGGCCCTGCAGCGCCGGTACCTCCGACATGATGGTGTCGGCGTCGGCGCTGATCATGTGATGGTGCACCACGCCTTCGAGCTGCTCGAACCACCATGCGCTGATCTGCGTCAGCACCGCGCCCTTCATCGGGATGGTCTCGGCCATGACGACATCGAACGCACTGATGCGGTCGGTGGTCAGCAGCAGCACGCGGTCGTCGCCGACGGCGTAGATATCTCGGACCTTGCCGCGCCCGATCCGGGGAAGGGGCAGGTCGCTGGCGAGCATGGTGGTCATCGGGCGTACTTTCAAAGACGGAACGATCCCGCGCGGGCGCGCGGGGGAAGCGGAGATAGGGGATAGCTCACTCCGGCAGCGGAATGAACTCGTGTTCGTCGGGGACGTGCGCGAAACGCCCGGTTTTCCAGTCCTGTTTGGCCTGTTCGATCCTCTCCTTGCTGGAAGAGACGAAATTCCACCAGATATGGCGCGACCCTTCCAGCGCATCGCCGCCGAGGAACATCATCCGGGTCGGCCCGACGGTCTTGACCGTGATGCGGTCGCCGGGCCGGAAGATCAGCAGCCGCGGTCCCTGATAGCGATCGCCGGCGATTTCGATCTCGCCGTCGACGACGTAGATCGCGCGCTCCTCGTGGTCGGGATCAAGCGGCACGGTCGTGCCTTGTTCCGCGGTTACCTCGGTATAGAACCACGGCGACACCATACTGACCGGCGATGTCACGCCGAATGCGCTGCCTGCGATAATGCGTGCGGTGAAGCCGCGATCCCTTACCTTCGGCAGGTCCGCGGCGGCGTAATGCTGGAACGACGGCGCGATTTCCTCCGAAGCCGCCGGCAAGGCGATCCAGCTCTGCAAGCCCAGCATCTTCTGGCCGCTGGCTCGCTGCACATCCGGCGTCCGCTCGGAATGGGCGATGCCGCGCCCGGCCGTCATCAGGTTCATCGCGCCGGGCTGGATTTCCTGGATATTGCCCTCGCTGTCGCGGTGCATGATCGAGCCGTCGAACAGATAGGTGACGGTGGCGAGCCCGATATGGGGATGCGGGCGAACGTCCATGCCCTTGCCGGAGATGAACTGCACCGGTCCGAAATGATCGAAGAAGATGAAGGGCCCGACCATCTGGCGCCTGCCGTGCGGCAGCGCGCGGCGCACCTCGAATCCGTCGCCGAGATCGCGGGTGCGCGGCACGATGACAAGCTCGAGCGCGTCGCACGACAGGGGATCGCCGAGCACGGGATCGTTGGAGGGGAGCCAGCTCATGGGAACTCCGTGAATTCTGCGGCGAGCATAGCAGGAAATCTCCGGCGTCGTCCAAGTGCGGGATTGCTTCGTCGCTTGCGTTCCCCGCGATGACGGCGGTAAGCATCTCACAAGGGCTTCGCGGCGACGAGCCAACGATGAGATGTTTGGGGGAAAACCGATGCTCTCTCCGCGGAAGCCGGGCGTTACGCTCGCCCCACCCAACGGCCCCGTCATCGAAACGCCGCGGTTGATACTGCGGCAATGGCGCAGCGCCGATATCGCGCCCTATACCGCGATGCTGGCCGATCCTCCCACCGCGCGGTTCATCACGGTCGATGGCAAGCCCGTCCTGGATGAAATGACCGGCTGGCGTCACACTGTCGTGATGGCCGGGCACTGGACGTTGCATGGCGCCGGCATGTTCGCGGTCGAGGAAAAATCCTCTGGCAAATTCGCGGGCCGCGTCGGGCCGTGGTTTCCGCCGGCCTGGCCGGGCTTTGAAGTCGGCTGGGGCATCGCCAGCGAATTTCGCGGCAAGGGCTATGCCGCCGAAGCGGCTCGCGCCTCGATCGACTGGGCGTTCGCGACTTTCGAGCTTGACCAGATCATCCACTGCATCGATCGCGAGAACGTCGCTTCGCAAGGCGTGGCGCTACGGCTCGGCGCCGCGCCGGAGCACGAGATCGAACTGTTCGGCCACACCGCGGATGTATGGGTCACCCGGCGCGAGACGTGGGCGGGTTGACGGCAGCGCCTATTGCCGGCCGAGATGCGTGGCTTTCTCGACGCGATCGAACCGTTCCAGCGACAGGATTGCATCCGCAAGCTGGTCGGCACGGCCGTTCAGCACAGGGCGGGCGAGGGTGAGAAACTTCTGCTGCATCGCCTGCGCGTCCGGGAACGAATTCGGCTCGCCGGAAGGATCGGCATAGAGCCGCTCGTGCACGCCGTCGTCGGTGGTGATCGAGACGCGGGCGCCGAACGGATGAGTACGGCCGGCCTCGAGGCGATCGTCCTGCACCACTTCGAACTTGTCGGCCAGCGCACCCACGGCCTTGTCGCCGAGCTTATCGTAATCGTCCCAGCCGAAGCGGCCCTGGTCGAGCGCCACGGCGCCGGTGAAGAACATCGAGAACTGTCCGCCGACGATCGAGGTCGGATGCCGCTTGGTGGCGGCGTCGCCGGTCAGCGTGATGCCGTTGCGATGCAAGCCGATCTCGACGCGCTTGATCTGGTCCGGCGTCAGATTGTGCTCGCGGCGCATCGCGATCAGCGCATCGAGCGCTGCGTGGGTATAGCGGCAGCTTGGATAGGGTTTTACGCCGATCTTCATGGTCTCGTAGATCTTGCCGAGGTCGGCAACTGCCTTGTCGGGATGCGGGTTGTCGCTGTAGCCGACCAACAGGCCATGCTTGCCTTCGATCGATTCGGAGGAGCCGATGAAATCGTTGCGCGCCAGGGTGGCCGCGATCACGCCGTTCATCGCCGCGGCGCCGACCTGATAGCGCTTGTTCCAGGCGCCATTGACCAGGAACTGCAGCGAGCCGGCGGCCTGGCTGCCGGAAACGCCGAATGCGGAGATGATTTGCTCTTTCGACAATCCAAAGAGTTTTGCCGCCGCCGCGGCAGCGCCATAGGTTCCCGCCGTTGCTGTGGGGTGAAAGCCGCGGGCGTAATGAGAGGTCGGATCGAGCGCGTTGCCGAGCCGGCAGCACACTTCGTAGCCGGCGACGATGGCGGTGAGCACGTCGCGGCCGGAAGCGCCGACCAGTTCGCCGACCGCGAACGCGGCCGGCACCACCGGCGCGCTCGGATGCAGCGAAGAATCCGCATGGGTGTCGTCGAAATCAAGGGAATGGCCGAGCGCGCCGTTGAGCAGCGCCGCCACCGCCGGCGTCCAGGTCTTGGCATCTCCGAACACGGTGGATTCGCCCTTGCCGTCGAGCGCCAGCGCTTCGAGCATTTTCAGCAGCGAAGGCGTCGATTCCGCGTCGCGCCGCGCCCGGATGGCGCTGCCGAGGAAATCCAGCGTCAGCACCTTGGCGCGCGCCAGCACTTCCTGCGGGATATCGGCGAATTTCAGGTTGGCGACATAAGCGGCCAGCGTCGCGGTTTCATGGGCCATGGCGTTGCCTCGTTAGTTCTTGCGCGTTCCTAGATCCGGACTTTTGGTACGGCTGCCGCGGCGTGCCGTCAACATCAGCTGCGGCGGGTCAGACCCTTGCTTTCCATGCGCCAGATCAGGAGGTCGATGCGGTCCTGTCCGAAGAACGGCTCGTTCTCGAACGCGAAAGTCGGCACGCCCCAGTGGCCGGAGGTGGCGTGGGCCTGTTCGTTGCCTGATATCACCTGCTCATAGCGGTCGGGATCGGCCGATATCGCCGCATCCATCGCGGCCAGGTTGAAGCCCGCGGCGCTTGCGGCCCTGGCGAGGTGATCGCCCTCGTTCCACCCGCTGACCGTGCCGTCCCACAGCACCCGGCTGATCGCATCGGTGAATTCGAGCGAGCGGCCCTCGAGTTGCGCCGCGGCGCCGAGGCGCGTCAGGCGGTGGATGTAGGGCTGGTTCTCGGCGACATCGAGCGTCGCCATGTCCTGCACGATCGGGTCGGGGCGGGGAAAGCGGAACGGGATGTTCTCGTGCTTGGCGACGCGGCTGGAATCCAGCACCACGTAACGGGCGAATTGCGGATTGGCGCGCTTGAAGAAGCCGGGGACGCGCACCGCCAGCGGATAGACCGGGCGCAGGTTCACCGTGACGTCGTAATCGGCGACCATCTTCCGCGTCTTCGGCAGCGCGAGGTAGCTGTAGGGACTGCGGAAAGAAAAGAACAGATCGACTGATAATGTCATGGCAAACCCGGTCAGCGTGATTGGCTGGCGGCAACAAAGCATGCGCCGGGCAACGCGTCCATGCGATCGCCCGATGTGCCGCGCTCAGGCTGCAACCTGCCGCAGCATGGCGCGGACGACGAGCCGGTGAAATGGCAGGATGGTCGCCAGATAAACGCGGCCGAGCAGGTTGTGCGTCAGCACCAGAGTGGTCGCGGTGACGTTCCGGCTGACGCCGGAGCCTGCGACGTCGACCACGACGCGGAAATCCAGGTGCTTGTCGTCGAAGCCCGCGACCAGGCGATCCGGCGTCTGGCTCAGAACCGGAAACAGCCCGATGATGTCGGCCGTGCCGCCCTGGTTCGGCGCGGAGGTCTTCAGGCCGAACGGCGCCACGATCAGATTGCGCAGGGTCAGCAGGGCATCGATCCAGCGCGGCCCGCGCGCCAGCATTCTTTCCGCCGCTTGCCGTGCGTCGACGGCGGCATCCTCAACCGCGATGCGGTAGGCATCGATGAACTGCGCGCCCGGCAGCAACGCGCCGGGGTCAACGTTGGGATCGACCTCGCGGACTTTCATGTCCAGCCTCCGCGGTTCGTTTCAATTCACGGCAACCATTGTTGCGCGTTCCAGATGCCCTGCAAGCCGCCGGAAGCGCAAGACCAGAAGCAGGGCATAAAGCGCGGTGCCGCAGGACAGCCCGATCCAGACGCCGACCGCGCCGAGCCCGGTCCAGAAGGCGAGGCCGTAGGCGGCGCTGAATCCGATCAGCCAGTAGCTGATCGCGGCAAACAGCAGCGGGATCCGCGTGTCGTTCATGCCGCGCAGCGCGCCTGCCGCGACGGTCTGGATGCCGTCGGCGACAAAGAATGTCGCGCCGACCATCAGCAGCGTCGCGGTGAGCTCGATCACGACGCCGCCGCTTTCCATCCCCTCGCCGAGAAAGAATCGCGCGATCGCGAACCGGGCGAGGATCACCGCCAGCGTCAGGCTGGACACCAGGACAATGCCGAGCGTGGTCGCGACCAGGCCCGCCCGCTTGACCGACGGCGCGTCGCCGCGGCCGACGGCGTGCCCGACCCGCACGGTCGCCGCTATTCCAATGCCGAACGGCACCATGAACAGGATGGCGGTGACCTGCAGTGCGATCTGATGCGCCGCCAGCGCGGTGGTGCTGATCAGGCCCATCAGCAGCGCTGCGGCGGCGAACAGGCCATACTCAAGCAGGAACGCGATCGAGATCGGCGCGCCGATCACGACCAGCTGTCGCATCAGCAGCCAGTCGACGCGCCAGATCCGGCCCAGCACGTGGTATTTCTTGAACGGCCGGCGGCCATGCGCGAACCAGAGGCCGGCCAGGAACATGCTGAAATTGATCATCGTGGTGGCAAGCCCGGCGCCGAACAATTCCAGCCGCGGCAGTCCCCATTGGCCATGGATCAGGAGATAGACCAGCACGGCATTGGCCGGGATCGCCGCCAGCGTGATCCACAGTCCCGGCTCCGGACGGTTGACCGCGCCCATGAAGCCGCGGATCGCCAAGAACCACAGCGCCGGCGCAATGCCCCAGGCGAGGCCCAGCAGATATTCCTGCGCGCGTCGCGCGGTTGCCGGTGCCTGACCCAGGGTCAGCAGGATCTGCTCGCCGTAGAGCGGCAAAGCCATCAACGGCAGCGAAATCAGCAGCGCCGCCCAAAGCCCGACGCGAAGCGAACGCCGCACCATTCGCGGATTGCGGGCGCCGAACGCCTGTGCGGCCAACGGTGCCACCGCGGACACCAACCCCATGCCGAAGGTGAAGGTGATGAAGAACACCGAACTCGCCAGCGCCGCGGCGGCGACCGCCTCATCGCCGAGGCGTCCGATCAGGGCCAGATCGGTCGTCATCATCGCGATCTGCCCGAGCTGCGTCAGCGCGATCGGAACCGCCAGCTTCAGCGTCTCGGTCAGTTCGACGGCGAGGTGATGGCCGGAGGCTGCCGTAGCGACCGGCGCTCGCCGGATTTCATCAAGAGATGTCATGGCGCCACATTAGCATTACCGCTGGACGAAAGCGTGGCGGCGCGGTCCCAATGTTTTGATCAGGTGTCGCGGGTCCGCTCCGGCACCCGCGTGATTTTGGCGCCGAGCGCGTTGAGGCGTTCGTCGATACGTTCATAGCCGCGCTCGATCTGGTCGGCGTTGTTGATGGTGCTGACGCCCTCGGCGCAGACCGCGGCCAGCAGCATCGCCATGCCGGCGCGGATGTCGGGCGAGGTCATCAGCGCGCCGCGCAGCCGGCTCGGCCCCGCCACGATCGCCCGGTGCGGGTCGCACAGCACGATCCGCCCGCCCATCGCAATCAGCTTGTCGACGAAAAACATCCGCGATTCGAACATCTTCTCGAACATCAGGATCACGCCGTCGCACTGGGTGGCGGTCACGATGGCGATCGACATCAGGTCCGCCGGGAAAGCCGGCCACGGCTGATCCTCGAGCTTCGGAACGTGACCGCCGAAATCATCGTGGATCTTCATGGTCTGTCCGGACGGCACCACGAGATCGTCGCCCTCGACGCCGCAGACGATGCCAAGCCGCTCGAAGCCCATCCGGATCGAGCGCAGGTGCTCGACGCCGGCCCGCGCGATGCGCAGCGGCGAGCGTGTCACTGCGGCCAGTCCGATCAGCGAGCCGACCTCGATGTGATCTGGCTGGATCGAGTAGGTGGCGCCGCCGAGCGTCGCCGGTCCATGGACGATGATGGTGTTGGTGCCGATGCCTTCGATACTCGCGCCGAGCGCGACCAGGAAATGCGCGAGGTCCTGCACATGCGGCTCGGAGGCGGCGTTGCGCAGGTAGGTGGTGCCATGAGCGCCGACAGCGGCGATCAGCGCGTTCTCGGTGGCCGTCACGCTGGGCTCGTCCAGGAACACGTCCGCGCCCTTCAGGCGCGTGGCGCGGAATTCCAGCCGGTGGGTCGCTGTGACCGTGGCGCCGAGCTGCTCGAAGGCCAGAAAATGGGTATCGAGACGCCGCCGGCCGATGACGTCGCCGCCGGGCGGCGGCAGCATCACCTCGCCGCAGCGGGCCAGCAGCGGCCCCGCCAGCAGGATCGAGGCACGGATTCGTGCGCATAGTTCCGGATCGAGGTCGGCCGCGCGAATGCTCCTGGCATGGATCGCCAGCGTATTGCGCTCTCGCCATTCGGCGGACGCGCCGACCGAGCGGATCAGCTCCACCAGGGTCTCAGTGTCGCGAATGCGGGGGACGTTCTCGAGCGTGACCGGGTGCTCGGTCAGCAATGCCGCAGCGATGATCGGCAATGCGGCATTCTTGTTGCCGGCGGGCGCAATGGTGCCCGCCAGCCGGTGGCCGCCTTCAACGATGTATTGAAGGGGTGGCACCTGATGGCCGCTCACACGTCCACATTGGCGCTGAGCGAATTATCCTGAATGAATTCGCGGCGCGGCTCGACCACGTCGCCCATCAGCTTGGTGAAGATGTCGTCGGCCTCGTCGACCTCCTTGATCTTGACCTGCAGCAGCGAGCGTTCGTTGGTGTCGAGCGTGGTTTCCCAGAGCTGGCTCGGGTTCATCTCGCCGAGGCCTTTGTAGCGCTGCAGCGCCACGCCCTTGCGGCCGGCGTCGGTCACCGCCTCGAACAGGCTGACCGGCCCGTGGATCGCGGTCTCGGTGTCCTTGCGGCGCAGCAGGCCCGGCTTCGGATAGGCTTCCTGCAGCTTGGCGGCGTAATCGTCGAGCTTGCGCGCGTCAGCCGAGCCGAGCAGCGCGTCGTCGATCATGGCGACGTCCTTGACGCCGCGCACGGTGCGCTCGAACTGGAAACCCTGGCCTTCGATGAAGCGCCCGGCCCAGCCGCGCTCGACCTCGTCGGCCAGCGCATCGAGCCGGCGCGCGATATAGTCCGCAGCGGCGTTGGCGGTAGCGATGTCGCCGGTGATCTTCGGGCTCAGCACCCCGGCGATCGCCGCCTGCTCGATCACCTTGCGGTTATAGCGGCTGTGCAGATTGTGCAGCGTGGCGCGGATGACGCGGGCATCCTCCACCAGCGCCAACAGGTCGCGGCCCTTGCGGTCCTCGCCCGACGCCAGCTTGAAGACGCAGTCGTCGAGGCCGGTCTCGATCAGGTAATCTTCCAGCGCGCGCTCGTCCTTCAGGTACTGCTCGGACTTGCCGCGCGTCACCTTGTAGAGCGGCGGCTGCGCGATATAGAGATAGCCGCCCTCGATCAGCGCCGGCATCTGGCGGAAGAAGAAGGTCAGCAGCAGGGTCCGGATGTGCGCGCCGTCGACGTCGGCGTCGGTCATCAGGATGATCTTGTGATAGCGCAGCTTGGCGAGGTCGAAATCGTCGCGGCCGATGCCGGTGCCGAGTGCGGTGATCAGGGTGCCGATCTGCTCGGAGCCGAGCATCTTGTCGAAGCGCGCGCGCTCGACATTCAGGATCTTGCCGCGCAGCGGCAGCACCGCCTGGAATTCGCGGTTGCGGCCCATCTTGGCGCTGCCGCCGGCCGAGTCGCCCTCGACGATGAACAGTTCCGATTTGGCGGGGTCTTTTTCCTGGCAGTCGGCGAGTTTGCCGGGCAGCGAGGCGACATCGAGCGCGCCCTTGCGCCGGGTCAGCTCGCGCGCCTTGCGCGCGGCCTCGCGGGCGGCGGCGGCTTCCACCACCTTGCCGACGATGGTCTTGGCTTCCGCGGGATGTTCCTCGAACCAGGCGGCGAGGGCCTCGTTGAGCACGTTTTCGACCACGGGCCGCACTTCCGAGGACACCAGCTTGTCCTTGGTCTGCGAGGAGAATTTCGGATCGGGCACCTTCACCGAGAGCACCGCGGTCAGACCCTCGCGGCAGTCGTCGCCGGTCAGCGCGATCTTTTCGCGCTTGGCGATGGCGTCGGCATAGCCATTGACCTGGCGCGTCAGCGCGCCGCGGAAGCCCGCCAGATGGGTGCCGCCGTCGCGCTGCGGGATGTTGTTGGTGAAGCACAGCACGTTCTCATGATAGCTGTCGTTCCACCACAGCGCCGCCTCGACGCCGATGCCGTTCATGTCGGCGTTGATCATGATCGGCGCGGGCACCATCGGCTTCTTGTTGCGGTCGAGATATTTCACGAACTCGATGACGCCGCCGTCGTAGCGCATCTCCTCGCGCTTCTCGACCGCGTGGCGCATGTCGGACAGCACGATGTTGACGCCGGAATTCAGGAACGCGAGTTCGCGCAGCCGATGCTCCAGCGTCGCGAAGTCGTATTCGACGTTGGTGAAGGTCTCCTTGGAGGCGAGGAAGGTCACCTCGGTGCCGCGCTTGCCGTGGGCGTCGCCGACCACCTTCAGCGGCGCCACCGCGTCGCCATGGGCGAACACGATGACGTGCTCCTTGCCGTCGCGCCAGACCCGCAGCTGCAGCTTCTCCGACAGCGCGTTGACGACGGAGACGCCGACGCCGTGCAGACCGCCGGAAACCTTGTAGGAATTCTGGTCGAATTTTCCGCCCGCATGCAGCTGGGTCATGATGACCTCTGCCGCGGAAATGCCTTCGCCCTTGTGGATATCGACGGGAATGCCGCGGCCGTCGTCGCGCACGGTGACGGAACCGTCGGCGTTGAGCACGACTTCCACCGCGGTGGCATGGCCGGCGAGCGCTTCGTCGATGGCGTTGTCGACGACTTCGTAGACCATGTGGTGCAGGCCGGAGCCGTCATCGGTGTCGCCGATATACATGCCCGGCCGCTTGCGCACGGCGTCGAGGCCCTTCAATACCCGGATCGATTCCGCACCGTATTCGATGGGAATGGAATGCTCAGTGTCGGCGATCGATTGCCGGGCAGGTTCTGTCATGTGAGGCCTTCGAGGATGTCCCGAATCAGCGGCGCAAAATAGGCGCTGATCTATCTATTTGTGCCATGAAAGGCGCCATGCGCCTAGCGCAAAGTCTCTATCAGCAAGCTATTGAATAAATGGGATTTTTTGAGGGTTTTTCAAGGCGTCCGAACGCCGATTCCGGGTGTCGGGAAAAGCGCGATTCGGAAGGCGATTCCCGGTCCCGAATCCCGGGATTTTTCTGGCCGTCGAGCCGGCGGGAGGACCGCCTGCATCATCAGGCCCGGCGCGCGATCCGGCCGGAATCGACGTCGAAAATCTCGCCTGACACGCCGATATCGGCGAAGGCCGCGGGGTCGGCGCCGGTCATCCAGACCTGCGCGCCGAGTTTTGCCAGTTCGTCGAACAACGACTTGCGCCGGCCGGGATCGAGATGCGCAACCACCTCGTCGAGCAGCAACAGCGGCGTGATGCCGGTCATTTCGGCGACCAGACTGGCATGCGCCAGCACCAGCCCGATCAGGAGCGCCTTCTGCTCGCCGGTGGAGGCGTCGCGCGCCGGCATGTTCTTCGGTGCGTAGATCACCTGCAGATCGGTGAGGTGCGGCCCGTCGAGGGTGCGGCCGGCGGCGGCGTCGCGGGCGCGGCTGGCGCGCAGGATCTCGCGGTAGCGGTCCTCCACGGAGGTCGCGGGCTCGCTGACCAGCGCGTTTTCCATCCAGCC
>JBAQER010000531.1:0-2136 GCA_049286845.1 Bradyrhizobium sp. | reverse complement strand
GCCTCGATGTCTGGGTGGTCGGCGGCCCCGGCGAGAAGGCGCTGGCGGCCGAGATCGTGGCCGCAGGTGGACCTCGCGTCCGCGACCTCACCGGCACCGACCTGCGCAACGGTATTCTGGCGATGGCGGCGGCCAGCGTCGCGATATCGAACGATTCCGGGCTGATGCATATTGCGGCGGCGATCGGCACGCCGACCATGGGCATTTTCGGCCCCACCAGCCCCTATCACTGGGCGCCGCTGAACGGCCTCGCCGCGACCGTGCAGACCAGGACCGCGCTGCCGTGCCAGCCCTGCCACCGCCCGGTCTGCACCATGAACGACCATCGCTGCATGCGCGACATTCCCGCTTCCGACGTGGTTGCGATCACCGAGCGCGTGCTGGCCGAGGCCGGAGCCGGCGTTGCCCGCTGATACCGCGCGCTTGCGCCGCCGCTGTGCGGTCATTACCAAGATGGCCAATTCCAACCCTGACGGTGCGCGTTGAGCCAGGATTCGCAAGATTCGAAAGATCCGATCGGAGCCCATCTCGGCCAGTCGCTCGCAGCGCTGGAGCGGGCGACCAGGGATGCAGGCATGCTCGCCGCCGCGCGCGCCATCGCGGCCGCCATGATCGCGGCGCTGCGCGACGGCAACAAGCTCATGGTCGTCGGCAATGGCGGGAGCGCCGCCGACGCCCAGCACATCGCCGCCGAAATCATCGGCCGCTACAAGCAGGACCGGCCCGGCTACGCCGCGCTCGCGCTGACCACCGACACCTCGGTGCTAACAGCCGTCGCCAACGACTACGGTTTCGAGCAGGTGTTCGCGCGGCAAGTCGAAGGGCTCGGCCGGCGCGGCGACGTGCTGCTGGCGCTTTCCACCTCGGGACGTTCGCCCAACATCCTGGCGGCATTGCGCAAGGCGCGCGACATCGGGCTCGTCACCATCGGCTTCACCGGGCTCAAGGGCGAATCGCTCGGCGCGCTCTGCGATCACCTGCTGGTCGCGCCGACCGACGACACGCCGGTGGTGCAGCAGATCCACCTCGCGGTTGCCCACGGCATCTGCGACGAGATCGAGCGGACCATGATGCGCGAGGCGCTGCGGAAATGAGCGGCGCCGATCCCGCCCGCTCGACGCCTCGACCCGCCGCCTTCCTCGACCGCGACGGCGTCGTCAATCACGACGACGGCTATATGGGCACGCGGGAGCGGATCCGCTGGATGCCGAACGTGGCGAAGGCGATCCGCCGCCTCAACGACGCCGGCTATTTCGTGTTCTTCTTCACCAATCAGTCCGGCGTGGCGCGCGGCTACTTCACCGAGGACGATGTCGGCAAGCTGCACGACTGGATGCTTGACGAGCTGGCGGCGCAGGGCGCTGTCGTGGACGACATCAGGTATTGCCCGCACCATCCGGCCGGGACGGTCGCCGGCTATCTCGAAGATCATCACTGGCGCAAACCGGCGCCGGGCATGATCCACGACCTGATGGAACACTGGCCGGTGCGGCACGAGGGCAGTTTTGTCATCGGCGACCGCCCGACCGATATCGAAGCGGCGCAGGCCGCAGGCCTGCCGGGATTTCTGTTCGAAGGCGGCGACCTCGACGCCTTCGTGGCAGACGTGATGGCTCAGACCAGCGTGCGGTAGACTTCCGCGATTCGGCCTGCCTCCGCCTCGAGGCTGAATTTCTCCAGCACCCGCGCCCGCCCGCGCAGGCCCATCGCCATTGCCGAAGCGGGATCGCGCAGCAGCGGCTCCAGCGCTGCCACCAGCGCATCGACGTCATCAGTCGGCGTCAGCACGCCGGTAACGCCATCCTCGACCACGAGTTCGGCCGCGCCCGCGCGCGACGCCACCAGTGCCGCGCCCGCCGACATCGCCTCGATCAGGGTCAATCCAAAACCTTCGTTGCGCGAGGTGAAGGCGTAGATCGTCAGCCGCTGGTACCAGCGCGGCACCTCCTCGATCGGCAACTCGCCTGTTATGACGATGCGCGATTGCAGGCCCGCGGCATCGATGCGTTTTCGCAAATCGTCCGCGAAGGCGGCTTGCTCGGGCGTGATCGCGCCGACCATGACCGCGGTGAAATCGGGATAGCGCGGCAGCAGCCGGCACATCGCGTCCACGAACACGTCGCTGCCCTTTTGCGC
>JBAQER010000530.1:0-6312 GCA_049286845.1 Bradyrhizobium sp. | reverse complement strand
GGCTGTACGTGCTGCTGGTGGCGGCTCCCCTGGTCGGCATCGCGGTGCAGTTTGCCCGGGGGAGGGGCTTGCCGGTGTTCGGGCTATTCGAGATCGCTTCGCCGTGGCCCGCCGATCGCGCTTTCGCGCGCGATCTGAAGGGAATTCACGAGTTGCTGTCGCACGGGCTGTTGGCATTGGCCGCCCTGCACGCCGCGGCGGCGCTGGTGCATCATTGGGTGTTCGGAGATCGCACGCTGACCCGGATGCTGCCGGGATCGGACGCTGGCGGATAAGCAGCGGTTCCCGCGTTCGAGCCCGGTGGTGGCGTAGACACCTGCGGCGGAATCCTTCAGAAACATGCCATGTTCGACAGCCGATCGCTCACCCGCCAAGCCATTTCGAATGTCGCGCTGGCTCTGGGCCTCGTTCTCGGTGCCGTGCTTTGCTATTTGCTCGCGGTGCCGTTTCTTGCCGCGATCGTCTGGTCGGTGACGCTTGCGATCCTGTTTTCGCCGCTTGACGCGAGAATCAGAAAGACGATCAGATCTCCCGGTCTGTCCGCAGCCGCGACGGTTGCCATCATGGCGATCATCGTCGTCGTTCCCGGCATTCTGGTGGCCGGTACCCTGCTCAACGAGGCGGTGCGCAGCGCGACCGTCATCAACGGCTTGATAGATGCGCACGGCTGGACGCGCGCGATGGAGGCCCATCCACGGCTCGCACCGGTGCTGCAATGGATCAGCGAGCGGCTCGACATTCCCGATCTGCTCAAGGCGCTGGCTTCGTGGCTCGCAGGATGGAGCGGATCGGTGGTGCGCGCTTCGTTTTCGGGTGTGGTCAGCCTGTTCCTGACTTTTTACTTCCTGTTCTATCTGCTGCGCGACAGGTCGGCTGCCATCGCGGTGATCGAGGAGAATCTGCCGTTGTCGGAAAGCGAGTTCGCGCGAGTGGCCGACCGGGTCGTCGACACCATCTTCGCCACGGTGCTGGGGACGGCGGCCGTGGCCGCGCTGCAGGGCGGGCTCGGTGGCGCGATGTTCTGGTGGCTGGGATTGCCGGCGCCGGTGTTGTGGGGCGTGCTGATGGGACTACTCGCCGTCGTTCCGTTCCTCGGGGCGTTTGTGATCTGGGCGCCGACGGCGGCCTTCCTCGCGCTCAGCGGCAACTACTCCTCCGCCATCATTCTGGCGGTCTGGGGCACCATCGTCGTCGGCATGGTCGACAACATCGTCTACCCGATGCTGGTCGGCAACAAGCTCAAGATGCACACGGTGCTTTCGTTCATCGCCGTGGTCGGCGGCCTGATGCTGCTGGGCGCGCCCGGCGTCGTGCTGGGCCCTCTCATCGTCGCCGTCTCCCTGACGCTGGTCGAGATATGGCGGCAGCGCGCCGCGGACCGGGTCGAGGCGGCTTAGCGCGCAGGAAGCCCCGGCTCACCGGATCGAGCCGCCGAGGCGGGCGGAATACCCGCGCCATAAGTCGCACCGTTTGCGGTCGAGGTTCAGGCCGATCTCCCGCGGACGGGCCTCGAACAGGCCGACCTGGCGTCCCGCTTTCAAACAATGTTTTACGGCTGATTTCCGCGCTGCAATCCCGGCGTCCTGACGCAAGTGCAAAGCGCGGATTACTGGTATAGTGAACACAAAAGCGCCGATGTCATTTGTCGTTGACGTCAAAAAAGACATGGACCGGAGTGGAGCATGACCGAGGGAACCAAGTCACACTACGAGGTCATCGTAGTTGGCGCGGGTGTGGCTGGAATCTATCAGATCAAGCGTCTTGCCGACCTCGGGGTGGATGCCTTGGTGCTCGACGGAGCCTCCGACCTCGGCGGCACCTGGTACTGGAACCGCTATCCGGGCGCCCGGTTCGACTCCGAAAGCTACACCTACGGCTATTCGTTCTCCAGGGAAGTGCTCAACGAGTGGCACTGGAAGGAACGGTTTTCGAGCCAGCCGGAGAACCTGCGCTATCTCAACTTCGTCGCGAACAAGTTCGGCTTGCGCAAATACATGCAGTTCAACTGCAAGGTCGAGGCGGCGCATTTCGACGAGGCGCGCGACCTGTGGCGATTGAGGATCAGTGACGGCCGCGAACTGACCTGCCGCTTCGTCATCATGGCAGTCGGGCTGCTCTCGGCGCCGACGCTGCCGCGGATCGAGGGCCTGGATCGCTTCAAGGGCCGCTCGTTCCATACCTTCTACTGGCCGCACCAGCCGGTCGAGATGGCCGGCAAGAAGGTAGCCATCATCGGCACCGGCGCCACCGCCATCCAGATCATCGGCGAGATCGCCGACAAGGTCGGCGAACTGACGGTGTTTCAACGCCGGCCGAACTGGAGCGCGCCGCTCAACAACTCGCCGATCTCGGATGAGGAGATGGCCGACATCCGCTCGCGCTACGACGAAATCTGGGCGACCTGCGCTCGCACCCCCGGCGGCTTCGAGCATGAACCCGATCGCCGCGGATTCTACGAGGTGACGCGAGAAGAACGGCTCAAGCTGTGGGACCGGCTCTATGACGAGCCCGGTTTCGGAATCTGGCTGAGCAATTTCCGCGAGATCTTTACCGACGAGGCGGCCAATGCGGAATTCTCCGCCTACATCGCCGACCGCATCCGCCGGCGCGTCAAGGATCCCGTCGTCGCGGAGAAGCTGATCCCCAGGGATCACGGCTTCGGCGTGCAGCGGGTGCCGCTGGAGACCAATTATTTCGAGGCCTATAACCGCAGCAACGTGCATCTCGTCGATATCAGCGAGACGCCGATCGAGCGGATCACCGAGACCGGCCTCTCCACCAGCGCGCGCGACTACGATTTCGACATCATCGTCTATTCCACCGGCTTCGACGCCATCACCGGCGCGTTCGACCACATCGACATCCGCGGGGTCGGCGGCGAGAAACTGTTCGACAAATGGAAGGACGGCCCGTCGACCTTCCTCGGCATGCTGGTTCACGGCTTCCCGAATATGTTGATGCCGACCGGGCCGCAGAGCGGTTCGGCGTCGACGAATTTTCCGCGCGGCATCGAAACCGGCGTCAACTGGTGCACCGCTCTGCTCCAGCACATGTGGGACCGCGGCTATGCGCGCGCCGACGCGACGGCCGCGGCCGAGGCGCGCTGGACCGCCCACGTGACCAAGATGTATGCGGTCATGCTGATGCGAAAGGCCAAGTCCTGGTTCACCGGCTACAACTCCAACGTCCCCGGCCACGAGCAGGGCAAGGTCCGCTACTTCGTCTACAATGGCGGCGCGCCGAAATATGTCGCCGCCATCAGCGAGGTCGCCGCCATGGGCTATGAGGGGATCGTCCTCACCCCGGAGGCGCGGTCCGCGGCGAGGCCGCTGGCCGCAAGCGTCGATGCCAAGGCGGTTTAGAGCGCAATCATGACGTCGTATTTCCGTGGCCTCGTGGTTCGAGACGCGCGGCGTTGCCGCGCTCCTCACCATGAGGGTCTAAGACCTCATAGGGTCTGAGACCTCGGATGGTCTGAGACCTCATCCTGAGGAGCGCGCACTTGCGCGCGTCTCGAAGGATGAAGCCAGCGACCTGGAAAATTTGCCGGAAAGGCAGTCTGGTGGGTTAGGCTTCCCAAACCGCCTCGCCCTATCCCTCCGCCACCGCGTCGCCCCACGGCTGCGAAATATCGACCGCGCCTGAGTTGGTCTCGCCGTTGCTCAGCACCACGCTCGGGCAGGCGAACTTCATCGGGAACGTCTGCACGCGGGCTTCCTCGTAGTCGAAACGCCCCCGCAGCGCTTCCCGAACCTGCGTCGGCAGGCGGACGTCGCCGATCACGACGGCGCCTTCGCTGGCATCGATGCGCGGGGTGTGGATCGCGGCTTCCAGGTCCATGCCGTAATCCATCACGAACGACAGCAATTGCGTCACCGCCGGCAGGATGCGCCGTCCGCCCGAGGCGCCGACGGCGAGCCGCCGGCCGTCGGCGGTCTCCGCCAGCACCGGCGTGTAATTGGTCAGGCAGCGTTTGCCGGGCTCGAGCGAGTTCGGCCCGCCCGGCGTCGGATCGAACCACATGATGCCGTTGTTCATGGTGATGCCGCTCTGCGGCGTCACGAATTTCGAGCCGAAGGTCGACAGCAGGGTTTGCGTCACCGCGGCCATGTTGCCTTCGCGGTCGACGATCGAGAAATGCGTGGTGCAGCTGGGGGCCAGATGCTCGGCGCCGAGCGCGCGGCGGCCGTCGGCATCGCCCATGTCCTGCAGGCGTTCGCGGTAGGCCGATTGCAGCGCCAGCGCATATTCGGCGTAGGCGGCAGCATCGGGCCCATTGCGCCCGGGTTTCAGGTTCTGCTGCAGCAGGCGCAGCGTATGCGCCAGCGTGGGGCCGCAGGTCAGCTCCGGCGTCGCGTAGACATTGCCGCCGCGATAGGGAATGGCCAGCGCTTCGCGCCCGTAAGCGCGGAACGCAGCAAGGTCTGCGGCCGACAACGAACCGCCGGCGGCCTGCACGTCGGTCGCGATGCTGCGTGCGAGATCGCCCTGGTAGAAATCGCGCGGGCCTTCGGCGGCGAGGTAGGACAGCGTCGCTTTCAGCCGGTCCTGCGGCAGCCGCACGGTCGACTTGATGCCCCATTGCGCGTTCGGCGGCAGGCCATCCTTGAGATAAGCGGCGGCGCTGGCCGGGTAACGGCGCAGGTCGGCAGCGGTGCTCGCAATCATCAGCGTGGTCCACCAGTCCACCAGCAGGCCCTTGCCGGCGAGATCGATGGCGGGCGCCAGCAGGTCCTGCCACGGCATCCTGGCATGGCGGCGATGCGCCTCCTCCATGCCGGCGACCACGCCGGGCACGGCGATCGAGCCGGGGCCGTGCAGGTTGCGGTCGTCCTTGACCCGCGGCCAGGGGAAAATGTCGGAGGCGGCACCTTCGCCGGTCAGCGGATAGTCCTCGGGACGAAGGCTGTTCGGCGCGCGCATGCCGTAGTCGATCACCTCATAGCGGTTGTCGCGGGCGCGGTAGAGCACCATCACCCCGCCGCCGCCGACGCCGCTCATCCAGGGCTCCAGCACCCCGAGCGCAAAAGTGGTCGCGATCACGGCATCGACGCAGTCGCCGCCCGCCGCCAGCACCGCGGCGCCGACTTCGGCGGCCTTGCGCGACTGCGCGGCGACGACGCCGCCTTTGGAGGATATGGCGGGTTTGCGGATCTGCTGGGCGTTGGAGAACTGGTCGCTCATGGTGTCGCCTTGTTGTTCTTGACGTTGCGCCGAGTTGGCGAAGTGCACCAACAATGCCACATTGCGAACGATCAAGACAAACGCGAAGGAGAGGAAGCATGGCCGGTGTGAAGCAGACGCGGGACGGCCCCGTCGGCCTGCTGACCCTGAGCGAGCCGGCGAGCCTGAATGCGATGACGCCCGAGTTGCTCGGCGGGCTCGCCGCCGCCATCGGCGGGATGACCGCTGACGCGGATGTGCGGGCGCTGGTGCTGACCGGCGAGGGGCGCGGCTTCTGCTCGGGCCAGAACCTCAAGGCATCGGAGGCGCTGGGCAGCGACATTGCCGCCGGCGTGATGCGTTTCTATTGGCCGGCATTCCGGGCGCTGCGCGAATGCCGCGTGCCGGTCGTGGTCGCGGTCAACGGCGTTGCGGCCGGCGGCGGCTTCAGCCTGGCGATGGCAGGCGACATCATCGTCGCGGCGCGTTCGGCGAGCTTCATCCAGGTCTTCAGCCGCATCGGCCTGGTGCCCGATCTCGGCTCGACCTGGCTGCTGCCGCGCCTGATCGGCCGCCAGCGCGCGCTCGAACTGATGCTGCTGAACGAGCCGCTTTCCGCCGAACGGGCGCTGGAATGGGGATTGGTGCGGCAGGTCGTCGATGACATCAGCCTGCCCGACGAGGCGATCAAGCTGGCCCAGCGCCTCGCCGCAGGACCGACGCGGGCGCTGGTCGCCACGCGCGCGCTGCTCGAGGAAAGCGAGCATGCGACTTACGCCGCGCAGTTCCGCCGCGAGATCGAGACGCAGGCCGAGATTCGCCGCAGCGAGGATGCGCTGGAGGGCCGACAGGCGTTCGTGGAGAAGCGCGCGGCGAGGTTCAGCGGGAGGTAGGACCCCGCCTTTCTTCTCCCCTCCCTCCGCGAAGCGGCGGGGAGGGGTCGGGGGGTCTATCGGCGGGAACCGCTGCATGAGTGGATGTCGCGCTACCCCCACGTGGCTGCGCCGCTTTGCAAAAGCACATTATTTCATCGTCTTCAGCAACTCCCGCGCTTCACCCAACAAGGCCCGCATCTGCTTGCGCTCGGCGATCGCTTCCCCAGTGAACGGGCCGTGCCGGCGCGCGTTCTGGTTTCCCTTTTGAGCGCCG
>JBAQER010000529.1:0-5431 GCA_049286845.1 Bradyrhizobium sp. | reverse complement strand
GCCATGCTGATCGCATTCAAACTCAAGTTAGCCCTGGTCTGTGCCGCCGGCCTCGCCGGTCCGCTGGCGGTGGCGCCGCTGCTCAACGAGACCGGTTCATCCGGGACAACCCCTCGCGACCCGCCGGCGTTCGTCGAGTTGCAACCCGGCACGATTTCCTATCGGGTGGCCGGCGATTTTACCCGCGCATCGAAACAGATCGAGGCGCCGCTGGCATCGGTGCGCTTCACCCGGCCGCTGTCGATCATGAAGCATCAGGTTTCCGCCGCCGATTATCAGCGCTGTGTCGATGACGCCGGTTGCCGTCCGCTGAGCCCGGGCGTCAAACCCCTCGCCGACCGGCCGGCCGTGCAGATCAGCTGGCACGACGCCGACGCCTACGCGTCCTGGCTGTCGCGCAAGACCGGCGAGCACTACCGGTTGCCGACCGATGAGGAATGGGCCTATGCGGCCGGCAGCCGCTACAAGGACGACAGCCTGCCGGTTGACGAGAACGATCCTTCGAAGCGCTGGATCGCCCGTTACGACCGCGAGTCGAGCCGCGAATATGGCGCCGACAGCGAGCCGCAGCCGTTCGGCCATTTCGGCGCCAACGAGAACGGCCTCTACGACACCGCAGGCAATGTCTGGGAATGGACCAGCACCTGCTTCATCCGCACCAGGCTTGACGACGAAGGTCACGCGACCTCGAAGAATTCGAATTGCGGCGTCCGCGTCGCCGAAGGCCAGCATCGTACTTATGTGACGGATTTCATCCGCGACGCCCGTGCCGGCGGCTGCGCGGTCGGCGTGCCCCCGAGCAATCTCGGCTTCCGGTTGGTGCGCGAGCGCAAGTCCTGGATCAGCAGCGTTTCATCCGGCCTCGGCAAGGCGCTGTCGGTCGCGCGGTCGTAGCGTCGCGGCCGGCACGGCCGGGTCACGCATCGCGGCGCTTCGCACTCTGGAATCTTTCTAAATCACAGCATGGAATCTCTCTAAAACAAGCCTTTCGCGACGTCGCGTCGCTGCGTTCGTGGTACCTGCTGCGCTACTGAGACGCATTATCGCCACCTCTGCCGGAGCAGCTTTCATGATGAAGTTTCGCGTCTTCGCCGCAACCGCGGCCTTGCTCGGTTTGGCATCGTCCGCCATCACGACGGCAAGGGCCGAGAACGGCGAAGTCAACGTCTATACCTATCGCGAAACCAAGCTGGTCCAGCCGCTGTTCAATGCCTTCACCGCGGATACCGGCATCAAGGTCAATGTCGTCTCGGCCAGTTCGGGACTCGAGCAACGCATCAAGGCCGAGGGCACCAACAGCCCTGCCGACGTGCTGCTGACGGTCGATATCGGCCGCATCGACGAAGCCGTGGCGGCGGGCGTGACGCAGCCGATCAAGTCGGAGGCGATCGACAAGATCGTGCCGGCGCAATATCGCGACCCGGACGGACACTGGGCCGGCATTTCCATGCGCGCCCGCGTGATCTATGCCTCGAAGGATCGCGTCAAGCAGGATGCCATCACCTATGAGGAACTGGCCGATCCCAAATGGAAGGGCAAGATCTGCATCCGCTCCGGCCAGCACATCTACAATAACGGCCTGTTCGCCGCCTATATCGCGCGCTACGGCGAGGCCAAGGCGGAGGAGTGGCTGCGTGGCCTCAAGGCCAATCTCGCGCAAAGGCCCTCGGGCGGCGACCGCGAGGCCGCGCGCGACGTCGCCGCCGGAAAATGTGACATCGGCATCGGCAACACCTATTATTGGGCGCTGATGATGAACAACGATCCCGAAAAGAAGCCGTGGGCGGAAGCCACCCGCGTGATCCTGCCGACCTTCCAGGGCGGCGGCACCCACGTCAATCTTTCCGGCGTGCTGCTGGCGAAGCACGCGCCCAACCGGGCCAACGGCGTGAAACTGATCGAATGGCTCACCGGCGAGAAGGCCCAGAAGATCTACGCCGACTCCAACTACGAATATCCGATCCGCGCCGGCGTCGCGATCAATCCGACGATTGCGGGTTATGGCAAGCTGAACGCGGATTCGCTGCCGATATCGAAGATCGCCGCCAACCGCAAGGCGGCCGCGACGCTGGTGGACAAGGTTGGCTTTGATAATTGATCTTCCGAGCGTCCTGCCTGCCTCCCACCCCGCTTGCGGGAGCAAGGGCAAGCCGTATGCATTGCTGACTTCAAGCCGGCGCGGACTGACGTGAACCATTCCACGCACGCCGGACGGATCGCGGCTGTTATCGCGGTGATGACCGCGATCCTGGTTGCTGCTCCCGTCATCTCCATCGTCGCGCTGGCGATGCATCCCGCGCCCGACGTGTGGCGGGAGCTCACCGCCTATGTGTTGCCGCTGGCGATGATCGATACCGCGCTGCTGCTCGGCGGCGTCGGCGCCCTGGCGCTGTCGATCGGCGCCGGCACCGCCTGGCTGATCTCGCTGCATGATTTTCGCGGCCGCGCGCTGCTCGTGTGGCTGATGCCGCTGCCGCTGGCGATCCCGACCTATATGGCCGCCTATGTCTACGCCGATCTGTTCGAGCCGCTGGGCCTGGTCCATCGCACGCTCGCCGTGTGGTTTCCGCTGCGCGACGTGGTGGCGGTGCTTCCCAACCTGCGCTCGATGCCGGGCGCGATCGTCGTCATCGGCCTCGTGCTTTACCCCTATGTCTATCTGTCGGCGCGGACCATGTTTCAGTTCCAGAGCGCCGAATTCGGCGAGGCGGCGCGGACGCTGGGAGCGAGCCGCTGGAACGTGTTCTGGCGCGTCTCGCTGCCGATGGCGCGGCCGGCGCTGGCGGTCGGCCTGGCGCTGGTCTCGCTGGAAACCCTGAACGACATCGGCGCCACCGAATATCTCGGCGTCCGCACGCTCACGGTGTCGATCTTCACGACCTGGCTCAATCGCGGCAGCCTCGCCGGCGCGGCGCAGCTTTCCTGCTTCATGCTGGCGATCGTGGCCGGCCTGATCGCGATCGAGCGTTACGGCCGCCGCAATGTCGAGACGGAATTTTCCGCCGAAAGCCCGCGGCTGACGCCGCGAACCCGGCTCGACGGCATCAGGGGCTGGTCGGCCTTCGCCGCCTGCCTCTTGCCGGTGCTGCTCGGCTTCGTCGTACCGGTGCTGTTTCTGCTGCAGCAGAGTTTCAGGCGCGGGCTATTGGCGAATTTCGACCTGTCGCTGGGGCGCGACGCCTTTAATTCGGTGGCGTTCGCAACCCTTGCCACGCTGGTTGCGCTGGCGCTCGGATTTGCGACCATTCTGGCGTGGCGCTGGCGGCCGAATTTGCTGCGGCTGGTCGCGATGAACATCTCGCAGACCGGCTACGCCCTGCCCGGACTGGTGCTGGCGCTCGGCCTGCTGACGCCGGTGCTGGCCATCGACAACGGGCTGAATGCGATTGCCGGATGGCTGGGACGTTCGCTGCCGGGGCTGATCCTGGTCGGCTCGGGCGCCGCCGTGGTGATCGCCTATGTGATCCGGTTTCTGGCGGTGCCGACCGGACTGATCAAGGCCGGCTTCGAACGGATTCCGCGCGACTATGACGACAGCGCGCGCGCCGCCGGCGCCGGCCAGGCGACCACCATGCGGCTGATCCATTTGCCGCTGCTGCGGCCGGCGATGCTGGGCGCCGTCATCATCGTGTTCGTGGATTGCCTGAAGGAATTGCCGGCGACGCTGCTGCTGCGGCCGCTGAATGTCGATACGCTGGCAACCTCGATCTACCAGTTCGCCAGCCGCGGCAGCTTTGAAGACGGCGCGCTCGCCGCACTGCTGATCGTCGCCGCCAGCATCGGGCCGGTGGCGTGGCTGACCCGGTTCTCGGACGTGCCGAGCGGGCCGGCGTAAGCGTCCGGCCGGACCTGAGCGCTCAGACGTTCTTCAGCGCCACCCGGAATTCGGCTTCGGTCTTGGCCTTGACCTCGTCGAGCGTGACGCCGTCGGCGAGTTCGATCAGCGCCATGCCGTCCTTGCCGTTCTTGTCGATGGTGAAGACCGCGAGATCGGTCACCACCATGTCGACCACCCGCTCGCCGGTCAGCGGCAGGTTGCACTTCTTCAGAAGCTTCGGGCCGTCCTTGGCGGAGTGCTCCATGACCACCACGACACGCTTGACGCCGGCGACGAGGTCCATCGCGCCGCCCATGCCCTTGACCATCTTGCCGGGGATCATCCAGTTGGCGAGATCGCCGTTCTGGGCCACCTGCATCGCGCCGAGGATCGACAGGTCGATATGGCCGCCGCGCACCATGGCGAAGGAATCGGCCGACGAGAAATAGCTGGTGTCAGGCAGTTCGGTGACGGTCTGCTTGCCGGCATTGATCAGGTCGGGATCTTCCTCGCCCTCGAAAGGAAACGGCCCCATCCCGAGCATGCCGTTCTCGCTCTGCAGGCAGACGTCGACGCCGGCGGGGATGTAGTTCGAAACCAGCGTCGGAATGCCGATGCCGAGGTTGACGTAAAAGCCGTCGCGCAATTCCTTCGCGGCGCGGGCAGCCATCTGTTCGCGGGTCCAGGCCATCAGACTTCCTCTCAGGTTGCGGCGGCAGCCGCCTCACGCTTGCGCGTGGTGCGTTGCTCGATGCGTTTCAGGCCGGTTCCGACTTCAATGATGCGCTTCACGAAGATGCCGGGCGTATGGATGTGGTCGGGATCGATCTGGCCGGCGGGCACCAGATGCTCGACCTCCGCCACGGTGATTTTCGCGGCGGTTGCCATCATCGGATTAAAATTGCGCGCGGTCTTGCGGTAGACCAGATTGCCGGCGGTATCGCCCTTCCAGGCGTGGACGATGGCGAGGTCACCGAACAGCCCGCGCTCCATCAGGTATTTCTCGCCGTCGAATTCCTTCACTTCCTTGCCTTCGGCGATCAGGGTGCCGACGCCGGTCTTGGTGTAGAAGGCCGGAATGCCGGCGCCGCCGGCACGGATGCGCTCGGCCAGCGTGCCCTGCGGCGCGAATTCGAGTTCCAGTTCGCCGGCGAGGAACTGCTGGGCGAACAGCTTGTTCTCGCCGACATAGGACGAGATCATCTTCTTGATCTGCCGGGTCTCGAGCAGCCGGCTCAACCCGATACCGTCGACGCCGGCATTGTTGGAGACCACGGTCAGGTTCTTGACGCCGGAGTCGCGGATCGCATCCGACAAGGCCTCGGCGATGCCGCACAGGCCGAAGCCGCCGGACATGATCATCATGCCGTCCCTTAAGATGCCGTCGAGTGCCGATTTGGCGTCAGGATAGACCTTGTTCATGAAATACGACCTGATGGGAGGGAGGCTTGCGGCCCGCATGAGCCGGGATTATTAGGCGAAATCTTCGCAGTGCGTCAATGACGGGGGATTTGGCCCGTGCCGGAGATTAGATTGCTCTATAACGGCATCGGAAGTGCGCGCCCTCTCCCGCTTGCGGGGGAGGGCATAGGCGGCCTACGGCCGCCGTTTTTG
>JBAQER010000528.1:0-12591 GCA_049286845.1 Bradyrhizobium sp. | reverse complement strand
GCGTATGGGTCCCCGCGTTCGCGGGGACGACGATAGTGCGGAGGTCAGCGTGACCCAACCGCTGCTGATCGAACACGATGACGGGGTCGACCGGGTGACGCTCAATCGTCCGGACAGCCTCAACGCGCTCAATCCCGATATGATCGACGCGCTCAACGGCTATTTCGAAGGCCTGCAGCGCAACCGCACCACTCGCGTGGTGGTGCTGAAGGGGGCGGGCGCATCGTTCTGCGCCGGGCTCGATCTCAAGCACGCGATGTCGCGCCGCGCCGGGCAACAGGAGCCGCCCGGCGTCACCGAGTCGCTGGATTAACAGCGACGGATCGCCGATATCGTGATGCTGATGCGGCGCTGCCCGCAGCCGATCATCGCGCTGGTGCAGGGCTCCGCTGCCGGTGGCGGATTTGCGCTGGCGCTCGCCGCCGACATCCGCATCGCGACCAGATCGGCGCGGATGAACTGCGCCTTCATCAAGCTCGGGTTAGGCGGCTGCGACATCGGCACCAGCTATTTCCTGCCGCGGCTGGTCGGGGTGTCGGTCGCCTCCGAGCTGATCCTGACCGGGCGCTTCATTCATGCCGAGCGCGCACTGGCGGTTGGTCTCGTTTCCGAAGTTGTCGAGGAGGGCGGGCTCGATGCCGCCGCCGAACCCTATGTCGAAGCGATGATGACGGCCTCGCCGGTCGGTTTGCGGCTGTCGAAGGAATGCCTCAACATGAGTGTCGATGCCGGCTCGATCGAGGCGGTGATTGCGATGGAAGACCGCAATCAGGTCCTGTGCAGCCGCTCGGAAGATTTCAACGAAGGCATCAGGGCCTTTCTGGAAAAGCGAAAGCCTGTCTATATCAGGCGTTAAGAAAAAGCGGCCGCCAAGGCCAAATTCCGGGAGACGCAAAATGAGTGGGAATGCCGCCGCGGTGCTGACCAAGCCGGGCTTTCGCAAGATCGAATGGCTGGAGCGCGACATCGCGGTCGAGCGGCGGCCCGACGGCGTCATCATCCTGAAGTCGCGGATTCCGCTGAAGGCTTACGAGAAGCATATCCCGGCCTCGCTGGCGAAATGGGCGAGCGAAGCACCCGAGCGAACCTGGCTGGCGCAACGCGGCGGCGCCGACCGGCAATGGCGCAAGTTGTCCTATGGCGAAGCCAAACGCACGGTGGATGGGCTGACGCAGGGCCTGCTCGATCTGAAGCTTGAGCCCGGCAGCCCGGTCGCGATCCTGTCAGGCAATTCGATCGAGCATGCGCTGATGACGATGGCGGCGATGCAGGCGCGGTTTCCGGCGGCCCCCGTGTCGCCGGCCTATTCGCTGATGAGCCACGATCACGTCAAACTGAAATATCTGTTCGACCTGATCAAGCCGAAGGTGGTGATGGTGCAGGACGGTCCGGCCTTCGAGAAGGCGCTCAAGGCGCTCGATCTCGACGGCGTCACCGTCATCCATGTCGCGCGTCCCTGCGAAGGCATCAAGAGCATCGCGTTTGCCGACCTCGCGGCAACGCCGGTGACCAGAGCCGTCGCGGAGTCGATCGCGCAAATCACGCCGGATACGGTGGGAAAACTCCTGTTCACCTCCGGCTCCACCGGCATGCCCAAGGCCGTCATCAACACGCAAGCGATGATGTGCGCCAACGCCGCGATGATGATGCAGGTGCGGCCGCGCGATCCGAACGCGCCGCTCGCCACCTATCTCGACTGGATGCCGTGGAATCACACCATGGGCGGCAATGCGCTGTTCAATCCGGTGCTGACCGAAGGCGGCACGCTCTACATCGACGACGGCCGGCCGATGCCGGGCATGATCGACGAGACACTGCGTAACCTGCGCGAGATCTCGCCGACCTTTTACGCCAACGTGCCCGCCGGCTATGCCGCGCTCGCGGCTGCGATGGAGAAGGATGACGCGCTGTGTCGCAGCTTTTTCAGGAATCTCGGCCTGATGGCCTATGGCGGCGCGCGGCTGCCCGACGATATCTATGACCGGATGCAGGCGCTGGCGGTGCGCGCCATCGGCGAGCGCCTCGTGTTCTACACCGGCTGGGGCTCGACCGAGACCGCACCGACCTCGACCGGCACCTATTGGAACACCGAGCGCGTCGGCCTGATCGGGTTGCCGTTTCCCGGCGTCGAGTTGAAGATGGTCCCGGTCGGCGCCAAATATGAATTGCGTCTGCGCGGCGTCAACGTTACGCCCGGCTATTTCGGCCGGCCCGATCTCACCGAGGCTGCGTTCGACGAGGAAGGCTTCTATTGCATCGGCGACGCCGGCGTGTTCGTCGACCCGAATGATCCGCTGCAGGGCATCATCTTTGCCGGCCGCGTGGTCGAGGACTTCAAGCTTACCACCGGTACCTTCGTCCATGTCGGCTCCCTGCGCACTGACGCCATCGCGGCGGCGACGCCCGTGGTGCAGGACGCGCTGGTCACGGGGCAGGATCGCCCGTTCGTCGGATTATTGGCCTGGCCCAATCTGCACGCCTGCCGGCAGATCACCGGCAACGCGGAAGCGAGCTATGAGGACGTGGTCAGGCATCCCGAAGTGATCGCGTGCCTGAAGCGTGGGCTGGAAGCGCATAACAAGTCGACCGAAGGCGCCAGCAGCATGCGCGTGGCGCGTGCCATGCTGATGGTCGAGCCGGCCTCGATCGACGGCAATGAACTCACCGACAAGGGCTACATCAATCAGCGCGCCGGGCTCGAGCGCCGGGCCGCGCTGGTGGAACGGCTCTATGCCGATCCGCCCGGCGAAGACGTCATCATCCTCAACTAGACCGCATCATCAAGAAGAGTAACCAACATGAATTTCGATTTTTCCGACGAACAGAAGCAGATGCGCGACGAAGCGCGGAAATTCCTCACTGAGAAGTGCCCGCCGAAAGCGGTGCGCACCGTGCTCGACGGCAAGGCCAGCTATGACAAGGATCTGTGGAAGGGGCTCGCCGAGATGGGCTTCCTCGGTGTCGCGATCCCCGAGGAATTCGGCGGCGCCGGCGCCGGCCATCTCGAGCTCTGCGTGATATCAGAAGAAATGGGCCGCGCGCTGGCGCCGGTGCCGTTTTCCTCGACCGTCTATCTCGCGGCCGAAGCCATCCTGATCGCCGGCAGCGCCGCGCAAAAGAAGAAGTGGCTTCCCGCCATCGCCTCGGGTTCGGCAATCGGCACGCTGGCGCTGTTCGAAGGCAAGGGCAATCCGTCGCCCGAGGCGATCAAGCTCTCGGCCGCCGGCGGCACCCTCAATGGCGTGAAGAAGCCGGTACCCGACGGCGCCGTTGCCGACTTCGCCATCGTCGCCGCCCGCACCGGTACGACGGGGCGCGACAGCGATATCTCGCTGTTCCTGGTCGACATGAAGGCCGGCGGCGTCGAAGCCAAGGCCTTGACCAGCCTCGATCCGTCGCGGGGCCAGGCCGAACTTACTTTCAAGAACTGCAAGGCCGAGCCGCTCTGCGCCGCCGGTGAAGGCTGGAGCGTGCTGTCGCAGGTGCTCGACCGCGCGGCGGTGCTGATGGCGTTCGAACAGGTCGGCGGCGCCGACCGCGCGCTGGAAATGGGCCGCGACTATGCGCTCGATCGCATCGCCTTCGGCCGGCCGATCGGCTCGTTCCAGGCGGTGAAGCACATGCTCGCCGATATGTACGTTTCGGCGACGCTGGCGCGTTCGAATTGCTACTACGGCGCCTGGGCGCTCTCGACCAACGCGTCCGAACTGCCGGAGGCCGCCGCCGCCGCGCGCATCAGCGCGACGCAGGCGTTCCAGCATTGCGCCAAGAACAACATCCAGGTGCATGGTGGCATGGGCTTCACCTGGGAGTTCGACTGCCACATGTACTACCGCCGCGCCAACGCCACCGCGCTCGGGCTCGGCAGCCTGTCTTACTGGGAAGACGCGCTGATCGACCGCATGCGCAAGCGGAACGCGGCGTAACAAGTCTTACAAAGGACAACGTCCATGAACTTCGATGACACCCCGCAGGAGGCCGCGTTCCGCGCCGAGGCCAAGGCCTGGATCGCTGCCAATGCGCCGAAGCAGTACGAGGAAGAGCTGCGCAAATCCTCGCTGGGCCGCACCCAGCTCAAGGGCGCCAACATCCTCGAAGTGGCAAAGGCCTGGCAGAAGAAGAAGGCGGACGCCGGCTGGGCCTGCCTGCACTGGCCGAAGGAATATGGCGGGCGGGGTGCGTCGCCGATCGAGCGTGTGATCTGGCAGCAGGAAGAGGGCCCGTTCGGCAAGCTCTCGGGCATGTTCATCATCGGCCACGGCATGTGCGGCCCGACCATGATGGCCTTTGCCGGCGAGGATCAGAAGCGCAAATATCTGCCGCCGCTCGCCTCGGGCGAGAAGATCTGGTGCCAGTTGTTTTCCGAACCCGCCGGCGGTTCCGACGTCGCCGGCCTGCGCACGCGCGCGGAGAAGAAGGGCGACGACTGGATCATCAACGGCCAGAAGATCTGGACCTCGGGCGCGCATTATTCCGACTACGGCATCCTGCTGACGCGCACCGATCCCAACGTCGCCAAGCACAAGGGCCTCACCATGTTCTTCCTGGACATGAAGAGTCCCGGCGTTGAGGTCAAGCCGATCAAGCAGGCCAACGGCGCGTCCGACTTCAATGAGGTTTACTTCACCGACGTTAAAATCCCGGATTCGCAGCGGCTCGGCGCCGTCAATGACGGCTGGAACGTGTCGCTGACCACGCTGATGAACGAGCGGATGTCGATCGGCGCCGGCGTCTCGACCGGCTTCCCGGAGCTGTTCGAGTTCTGCAACGGCCTGATGCTGGATGACGGCCCCGCGATCGAAGACCGCAATGTGCGCTCCAAACTCGCCAACTGGGCGGTGAAGGCGAGCGGGCTGAAATACACCAGCATGCGCGCGATCTCGGCGCTGTCGAAGGGCGAGCGTCCGGGTCCGGAGAATTCGATCGGCAAGCTGGTCGCAGGTTCGATGATCCAGGACGTCGCGGCCTATGCGCTGGACCTGCAGGGTGCCGCCGGCGTGCTGAGCGGCCCCGAGGATGCCGAAGCGACCGGTAAATTCCAGGCCATGCTGCTGCGCGCGCCCGGTACCCGCGTCGAAGGCGGCACCGACGAGATCATGCGCAACATCATCGCCGAGCGCGTGCTCGGGCTGCCCGGCGACATCCGGGTCGACAAGGACGTGCCGTTCAACAAGATACCGACCAAGGGAAGATCCTAGGTCGTCATTCCGGAGCACGCGTCAGCGCGGATCTCAGATGCGCAATTGCGCATCGGGGAATCCAGAAGCTATTGATCGAGATTCCGGGTTCGCGCTGCGCGCGCCCCGGAATGACAAGGAAGGGAAATCGCCATGAATTTCGATGACACCCCGCAGGAAGCCGCATTCCGCACCGAGGCCCGCAAGTGGATCGCCGCCAATGCGCCGAAGCAGTACGAGGAGGAGCTTTCCAAATCCTCGCTCGGCCGCATCCGGCTGCAGAACGACGACATCGTCGAGGTCGGCAAGGCCTGGCAGAAGAAGAAAGCCGATGGCGGCTGGGCCTGCCTGCATTGGCCGAAGGAATATGGCGGGCGCGGCGCCACGCCGATCGAGAAGGTGATCTGGCAGCAGGAAGAAGGCGTCTACGGCAAGCTGACGCAGCCGTTCCAGATCGGCGAGGGCATGTGCGGCCCGACCGTGATGGCCTTCGGCAGCGAGGAGCACAAGCGCCACTATCTGCCGAAGCTCGCCTCCGGCGAGCAGATCTGGTGCCAGCTGTTTTCTGAGCCGGCGGGCGGTTCCGACGTCGCCGGCCTGCGCACCCGCGCGGAGAAGAAGGGTGACAACTGGATCGTCAACGGCCAGAAGATCTGGACCTCGGGCGCGCATTACTCCGACTACGGCCTCCTGATCACGCGTACCGACCCCAATGTGCCGAAGCACAAGGGCCTGACCATGTTCTTCCTCGACATGAAGAGCAAAGGCGTCGAGGTGCGGCCGATCAAGCAGGCCAACGGCATGCAGGAGTTCAACGAAGTCTACTTCACCGACGTCGTCATTCCCGACAGCCAGCGCCTCGGCAATGTCGGCGACGGCTGGAACGTCTCGCTCACCACGCTGATGAACGAACGGATGTCGATCGGCGCGCGGCTGGCGACCGGATTCCCTGAAATGTTCGAGTTCTGCTCCAACCTGATGACGGAGGACGGTCCCGCGATCGACGATCGCGCCACCCGCTCGAAACTTGCGAGTTGGGCGGTGAAGGCGAGCGGGCTGAAATACACCAGCTATCGCGCGGTGTCGGCGCTCTCCAAGGGCGAGCGCCCGGGGCCGGAGAATTCGATCGGCAAGCTGGTCGCCGGCGTCATGCGGCAGGACATCGCGGCCTATGCGATGGACCTGCAGGGCGCGGCCGGCGCCCTCTCCGGTGCGGCGGAGGAAGAAGCGGCGGGCCAGTTCCAGCAGATGCTGCTGGGCGCGCCCTCGATGCGCATCGCCGGCGGCACCGATGAAATTCTCCGCAACATCATCGCCGAGCGCGTGCTGGGACTGCCCGGCGACATCCGCGTCGACAAGGACGTGCCGTTCAACAAAATCCCGACCAAGAGGCGCTAGACATGGCAGATGCCGCACCGAAGGCGCCAAGAGCGCGTTATGCGGCCGAGGACCGCATCGGCGTGCTCGAGGAGCTCTTGAACGAGCGCTATTCGGTCCGCGCCTTCCTGCCGCAGCCGGTTCCCCGTGAGACCATCGAGCATGTGCTCACGGTGGCGCAACGGACGGCATCATGGTGCAACAGCCAGCCATGGCAGGTCTTGATCGCGAGCGGCGAAGCCAAGGAGCGCTTCCGCAAGCTGATCTACAAGGAAGCGGCCTCCGGCGCCGAGGACGGCCATGATTTTCCGCCGCCGCGGGAATATCTCGGCGTCTATCTGGAGCGGCGGCGCGAGAGCGGCTTCCAGCTTTACAACACGCTCGGCATCGCGCGTGGCGACAAGGCGGCTTACGCAAAACAGGCGCTGGAGAACTACAATTTCTTCGGCGCGCCGCATGTCGCGATAGTTCATACCGACGAGCCGCTCGGGGTCTACGGCGCCGTCGATTGCGGCGCCTATGTCGGCAATTTCATGCTGGCTGCTCAGGCGCTCGGCCTCGGCACGATTCCGCAGGCGGCATTGGCGCGCCATTCCGGCTTGATCCGCAGCCACTTCAGGCTCGGCGACGACCGCCGGGTGGTCTGCGGCATTTCATTCGGCTATGCGGATCACGCCCACAAGGTCAACAGCTACCGGACTTCGCGTGCCAGCATTGCCGATACCGTCACCTTCGTCGACGAATAGCCGTCACGCCAGCAGCGCGTGCACGATCATGGCGGTGCAGGTCGCAAGCCCGGTCGCGGGCACCCAGGTCGGAACCGTGACATGGGGAACGAGCGATTCCACGCCGCGATAGCGAAGCTGCAGCAGTGCAAGATTGACGACCGCAAATACCGCAAGCGTCGCCAGCGAAGTAAGCTCCGCCAGCGGCGTCAGCGGCACCAGCAATGCCAGGGGAACGATCGCCAGCACCACGAATGCGGTGGCGGGCAGCGGGGTGCGGGTGCGCGGATTCACCCGGGCGAAAAAGGCGGGCAGGCTGCCTTCGCGCGCGAGGCCGTAGATCACCCGCGCCGCCATCGTCATTTGCGCCAGGATCGTGTTCAGCGTCGCCACGATGGCGATCGCGCTGATCGTCGCCGGGCTGACGCCGGCGACTTCGCGGAACACCAGGCTGAGGGGAGCGGTGGACGAGGCCAGCCGCTCGGTGGAAACCGCGCTGACCGCGATCGCGGCTACCAGCACGTACAGCACCGTCGAGATCAGGAGCGTCAGCACCATGGCGCGCGGAATGTCGCGGTGCGGTACCCGGGCTTCCTCCACGATGTTGGCGAGGTCTTCGAAGCCGATGAAGGCGAAGAAGGCGAGCAGCCCGCCGAAGGCAATGCCTGACAGCGCGGTGGTGCTCATGGGCGGCAGGGTCGTGATCGCCGCCGCGAAGGGGAGGTCGCCATACACCGCCGCGACGATGACGATGAGCAACCCGCCGACCTCGATCAGGGTGAATACGCTCGCCAGCACGACGGATTCCAGAATGCCCCATGCGGCGACGCCGCCGAGCAGCGCCAGCACGGCCAGCGCGATCAGATATTGCGGCAGGGGAATGAATTGCTGGATGTAGCCGACCGAGCCGAGCGCAACGGCGGCCGAGGAAATCACGCCGATGGCGACGGACAACAAGCCGACCGCGGTAGCGAAGGCTCGGGACTGGAAGGCCGCCATCACATAGGCCGCCTCGCCGGCGCTGACCGGAAAGCGGGTCGACAGTTCGGCGTAGGACGCCACCGTCAGCGCCATCACCGCCGCGGCAAGCACGAACGACCATGGCGCAAAAGTGCCGGCGTGACCGGCGACCTCGCCGATCAACACATAGATGCCGGCGCCGATCGTGATGCCGGTTCCATACAGCACCAGCAGCGGCAGACTCAGCCGGCGCCGTAACGGCACCGCGCTCCCGGCCGGCGGATCGGCCGACATTTAGTGCGAAAACAGGATCGGCAGCGGCGGCTTCGACAACAGGCTCCGGGTCGCGCCGCCCAGCACGAACTCGCGCAGCCTCGTGTGTCCATACGCACCCATCACCAGCAGATCCGCAGCTTGCGACGAGGTGTAGGATTCGAGCACGGCGCCGATCGAATTGCCCTTGGCATCGACCTTGTCCAGCACGACATTGATGCCATGCCGGGCCAGGTTCTTGGCCACCTCTTCGGCGGAACGTTTGGTGTCGAGCGCCTTTTCGTTGACGACCGTCACGATGCGCACCTGCTTCGCCAGTTCGAGCATCGGCAGGGCGTCGGCTATCGCCCGGGCGGCCGAACGGCTGAAATCCCAGGCTACCGCCACCGTCCCGAGCTGGAACGGCCGGCGCTTCGGGCTCTCCGGCAGGATCAGCGTCGGCCTGCCCGATCCGAATATGATCGCTTCGGCGTACCATTGATCGGAAGCCGCGGGCATCGGCAGGATGGTCAGGTCGCGAAGCCGCGCATATTCCACCAGGATGTCCGGGACCTCCAGCGTGAGGCATTTCTCGAGGATCGTTTCATGCAGGATGCCGGCTTTCTGCGCGGCGGCATCGAACGCGGCCAGCAGGTCGTGGGCGTTCTTCCGGCTCTTGCCGGTTTCGGCTGCGATCATGCCGCTGACCATCGAGGCCGAGACGAAGTGCCCCGGCAACTGAACCCGGGTCTCGCAAGAAAGCGCCGCGAGATGCGCGCCAAGCGCCGCGGCGACCGAAACCGCATCCTCGACCGCCGAAACCGGCGTCGGGTCGGGGTAACTGTTGAGCGCGACAAGAATATCTTTGAACGCCATGCCTGTCTCCTATCGAGCCCGCAGTAGAGTGTGTCGGCGGGTGCGAGGGTTGATCTATCTCAATAGATCGATACCGCCTAAGCCCGTCTGTGCGACATAACGGCTCAAGAAAGAAAGATCACGCACTGATTTTTCGGCGGATGCGGTTTGCGGGACGATGTGATGCCCTGCTCGACTTCGGCGCCGCGGATGCGGTCGGTCGGCGGCGCGGATTCCGCATTCGTCCAGGGCGGGCGGCTCGCCGCGATCCCGGGATGGGGCCGAATGCCTCATTGCCTGCATTCACGTCTTCAACGGCGCGGGCTGACACGACAGCAATAGCGGCCGTCGTCGTCATCAGATTCGTCTTTATCATCATGGGCTTGGAGCAGCGCTATTGACAGAATCCGCTCCAACATCTTGAGTTGCATATCTCGAGAGTCATCAATGCAGGATTGCAGTCGTTCTATGATCCTGTCGAGCGAAGGTTCGGTCACAGTGTTAAATCCAATATGTCAGCAATGAATAGCATTCCGATGCCGCCAGAATCCGCAGCGTTGAAGAGCGATGAGGTCACGGTTTCCGGGCTTCGGTTGATGAAGAGTTTCCTGCAGTTGCGAAACAGCGCGCATCGTGAAGAGCTCATCGCGCTGGCGAAGCGGTTGACGGAAGAGGAATCGAAATTTCCGGCAGTGCCAGGCGATTGATTCCGGCCAGTCCGCGCCATGTCAGCGTCGGTCGCGTCAAGCCGATTTGGCTGCAAAGCGATTTCCACGTCGTGTCATCGCAATCGACCAGCACGGCCAGGACCGACATGCCGTCGATCATCTGCGGCAGCCCGAGCGGATGCGCTTTCCAGCCGCAGCGATCGAACCGGGGAAGCCACCACGATTCCAGCACGATGGTGAAGCCGGTCAGCCCGACGCTGATGCCGTATTCCATGATCGCGGTCAGCAGCAGCATTTCCACACGTGGCCCGGCATGCTCGCCACGGCGTTCCGGAATGACGAAGATCCGCGACAGCTCGTACACGTCGGAACGCCGGATCGGCTTGCGGATGTTGAGATACGGGAAGATGTCGCTCATCAGGGTCGGCGCCAGCGTCGGCAGCGCGCGCATGCCGCCGATCAACTGGCCGTTGTCGATGGCGAACAGATAGACCGCATCTTCGGTGTCGAACTGGTCGATCTCGCGGCCATCCGGACGATCCAGCGCCATCCACTTGCGCTGCTTGACATAGATCTCGTGGCGCCACCGGAAATACGGGTCGAAGTATTCCTGATAGAGATGCCGGTTGTCTTTTCGGACGACGTGAATTTCGAGCATCTAGGTCACCGCTTGATCGGGATTCAATCAGGCGGTCAGCATGCCGATGAACTGGAATTGATCTACTGGAAGAACTCCCAGTTCAGAGCAGGATTTCCCGGTTGACAAGTGCCATCGCTACGGTGGCGGTTTTGTTTTTTGTCATTAATTTTCGCTGCGCTTCCTCGATGTGCCAGCGCACGTTGCGCTCCGAAATGTGCAGGATCTGGCTGGTTTCCCAGGCGGTCTTTCCGCGCGCGGCCCAGCGCAGCACCTCGGCTTCGATGTCGGAGAGCCGCCGGCCGGAGGTGGCCGGGTTCGGCCTGGAAAGCGCCCGAAGCCTGCCATGGGTGAACACGCTCATCAGGTGAAGCGCGCTCTTGGTTTCCGGATCGAGATAAGGACGTTCGCCCGCGATGCTGATGGCGCCGGTAGCGTCGTCGTAATGGATCGGGATGCAGAAGCCTTCGTGAAATCGAAAATCGCGGGCGCGCGTCATCACGTGGTGCGCGGGCCGATCGAACTCCGGATCGTAGGGCGCGTCCTTCCACTCGAACGGGTTCAGGGTGCGGAAGCAATGCCGCGGAACGGGATCGACCGCGCTCAGGTTTTCGCGGTTGTACAATTCGAACCATTCCGCCGGCCAGCCGTTCGCAACCGTCAACTGCTTGAGCGACTGCCCCGATGTCGGAATCCCCGCCATGATGTAGGCGTGGAAGCCGAGCTTGGCGATCATTCGCTCGAACTGCGAAATGACGCTCGCGGTCGTCTTCGACGTTTCGATCGCGTCGACGAAATCCAGCGCCTGCCGTCCCCAATATGGCTCCACAGCCTGCATTCCAAGCCTCCCGCCCCACGGGTGAGGCTAAGCATCGAAAACCTCAAGTCAATCGCAAAACGTCACGGCGGGGTGTCATTCGGCTAACGGCGGCGTGCCGGGAGAAAATCGCACGCTTCGGTGCCTGCATCCGCCGGCGCGAGGCTGCATCCTTCGCAAGGCCGATCCGCTAGAATTTCGGCGGACGCTTTTCCGAAAACGCCCGGATGCCTTCCTTGATCTCGGCGCTGCGCATGCTCTCGCGGGCGCGCTGGTCGGCGGCGTCTTCATCCAGCCTGCCATGGGCGAACTCGTTGATGGCGCGCTTCATGCCGCGCATCGCGACCGGCGCATTGCCGGCCAGCACCGTCGCCAGCCTGTCGACTTCCCGGTCCAGCGCCTCGATCGGCGCCATCGCGGTGAGGTAGCCGATCCGCAGCATCTCCGCGGCGCCGATCTTCTCGGCGGTCAGGAACAGCTTCCTGGCGTTGTCGGCGCCGAGCCGCGACACGTAGCGCTTGATGCCGCTCTTGTAATAATGCAATCCGAGCCTTGCCGCCGGCATGAACATCTCGCAGCTGTCGACGCCGATGCGGAAATCGCAGGCCAGCGCCAGATCGGTGGCGCCGCCATAGACGCCGCCGTTGAGCCGGCAGATCGTCGGCACGGCAATGTCCTCCAGCCGGTTGACGACGACCTCGAAGGCCGATCCGGCGCTCTTCTGTTCGATGGCGCTGGTGGCCCGCGCGGCGACCGAGTTGAGATCGTAGCCGGCGCTGAAGGCGCGGCCGGTGCCGGTGAGCACCAGCACCCTGACGGCGGGATCGGCCTCGATCCGGTCGAACAGTTCCATCAGCGCGTCGAGGTCGTCGGGCTGCAGCCGGTTCAGATGCTTCGGGCGGTTGAGGCGGATGGTGGCGCGCGCGCCGTTGATCTCGAACAGCGGCGTGCTCGCCGTTTCGGCGGGTCCGGACATCGGCTTCTCCATTATTTTCAGCTTCTCTATTATTATTTGTTTTCCAGCGCCCGCCGCTTCGCTTCGACGTCGATGGTCTCGGCGAGATCGGGATGCCGTGCCATCAGCATGCGGAAGTCGACGAGATCGAGCACCAGCAGCTTCGAG
>JBAQER010000527.1:0-2056 GCA_049286845.1 Bradyrhizobium sp. | reverse complement strand
ATCCAGGGCGACATCGTGGAAGCAAAACTCTTGGCGAGGAAGGGGCCGAGCGGCTGGTATTCCCAGGCCTGGATGTCGCGCGCCGACCAGTCGTTGAACAGGGTCACGCCGAACACATGGTCGAGGGCCTTCGCGATCGGCACGGGCTTGCCGAGCGCATTGCCCGGTCCGATGACGAAACCGAGCTCGAGCTCGAAATCCAGGCGCTTGCTCGGGCCGAACGTGGGCGCAGCCGCATCGGGTGCTTTGGTCTGTCCGCTGGGCCGTATCACCGGCGTACCGCTGACGACGACCGACGAAGCGCGCCCGTGATAGCCGATCGGCACCCAGTGGTAGTTCGGCAGCAGCGGGTTGTCCGGGCGGAACAGGCGCCCGGCGTTCTGCGCATGGTAGATGCCGGTGTAGAAGTCGCTGTAGTCGCCGATCTGCACGGGCAGGAACAACTCAGCCTTTCTTTGGGGAATAAGGTACTTGGAATATTTCTTTCGGAATTTTTCATCCGAAAGTGCAATCGAAAGCGCTTTCCGCAACGCTCTCCATACGGGACGACCGGCGACCGCAAGCCGGTTCAAATTCGGGCCGGTCTTCAGCCCCAGCGCGGCGAGGTCGAAGATCTGGTCGCCGATCGCGACGCCGCCGCGCGGCTGCTCCTTCGAGCCTTTGCGCCGAAAAACCCCGAACGGCAGATTCTGGATCGGGAAATCCGTCGCCGGGTCATTGGCGCTCTCCACCCAGCTGCGCAAAATGGGGACAGACCCCATTTTTCTCATTTGAAGTGCTTTTTGAAGCCGTCCCAGATGGCGTCGTAGTTCTTCTGCAGCTGCGGCGCGTCCATCGCGAACTTGGTCGGCCGGAACACGTAGCGCGATTCCCACATGAAGGCGAGCGAGTTCTCGATCCGGTGCGGCTTCAGTTCCGCGGCGCTGCCCTTGTCGAAGGTCGGGACGTCGGGGCCGTGCGGCTGCATGCAGTTGTGGATGGAGATGCCTCCGGGCAGGAAGCCTTCGGCCTTGGACTCGTAGGCGCCGCGCACGAGGCCCATCAGCTCGCTCATCACGTTGCGGTGGAACCACGGCGGGCGGAACGTGTGTTCGGCGACCTGCCAGCGCGGCGGGAAGATGACGAAGTCGCAGTTGGCGACGCCGGGCGTGCCGGAGGGCGAAGTCAGTACCGTGAAGATCGACGGATCGGAATGGTCGAAGGTGACGGTGTTGACCGCCATGAAGCGCGCGAGGTCGTACTTGTAGGGCGCGCCGTTGCCGTGCCAGGCGACCACGTCGAGCGGCGAATGGCGCGCTTCCGCGCTCCAGAGCTTGCCGAGGAACTTCTGCACCAGCTCGCATTTGCCGCCACGCTCCTCAAAGGCCGCGACCGGCGCCTGGAAGTCGCGCTTTTGCGCAAGGCCCTGCGCGCCGATCGGCCCCAGTTCCGGCAGCCGGAAGTGCGCGCCGTAGTTCTCGCACAGGTAGCCGCGCGCGGCCTTTTCGAGCAGGCCGACCTTGAATTTCACGCCGCGGGGTATGACGGCAATCTCTCCGGGTCGAAGCTCAAGTTTTCCTAATTCGGAAAAAATTGCGATTCCACCCAGTTGCGGCACAAACATAAGCTCGCCATCGGCGTTGCTGAAGTAGCGGTCGGTCATCGAGCGGTTCGCGCAATAGACGTGCACCGCGATGCCCATTTGCGCGGCCGGATCGCCCGAGCCGGCGAAGGTCGCCAGGCCGTCGACGAAGTCGGTGGGCTTCTGCGGGATCGGCAGCGGGTTCCAGCGCAGCCGGTTGGGCGATGTTTCCGCTTCGTCGAAGGGCCCTGAGCGCAGTGAACCCGCAGTTTTCCCGCCGGACATGCGCCGGAAGGGTGCCTGCATCGCCGAAGGCCGCAGCCGGTAGACCCAGGCGGAGAGGTTTTCTGCGCGCGGCGCGGTGAATGCGGTGAACGAGAGAACTTCCGCGTACAGCCCGCGCGGCGCGCGCTGCGGCGAGTTCTGCCCGACCGGCAGCGCACCGCGCACCGCTTCGCTGGAAAAGGTATTGCCGAATCCTGTCTGGTATTTGAG
>JBAQER010000526.1:0-3834 GCA_049286845.1 Bradyrhizobium sp. | reverse complement strand
GTCTATCACTACGGCAAGCAGACCGCGCTGGCGCTGTGGGGTTCCGGCCCGGGCTATGCGATGGACGCCAACATGCTGCTCGCCTGGCACAAATATGGCGGCGGCAAGGAACTGCTCGCGAAGCTCTACGCCTCGATCGGCGCCAACGTCGTCTCGTTCCCCTATGGACCGATGCCGACCCAGCCGCTCGGCTGGTTCAAGAAGCCGATCACCAAGGCGGAAGACTTCCAGGGCGTCAAATTCCGCACCGTCGGCATCTCCATTGACGTGTTCACGGGCCTCGGCGCCGCCGTCAACGCGTTGCCGGGCGGCGAAATCGTCTCGGCGATGGACCGCGGCCTGCTCGATGCCGCCGAGTTCAACAACGCCACCTCGGACCGCATTCTCGGCTTCGCCGACGTTTCCAAGGTCTGCATGCTGCAGAGCTACCACCAGAACGCCGAGCAGTTCGAGATCATGTTCAACAAGACCAAGTACGACGCCTTGCCGGAAAAGATGAGGGCGATCATCTCCAATGCCGTCGAAGCGGCAGGTCAGGACATGGCATGGAAGGCGATCGACCGCTATTCCAAGGACTACGAGGAACTGCAGACCAAGGATAAGGTCAAATTCTACAAGACGCCGGACGCGATCCTGCAGAAGCAGCTGGATATCTACGATCAGGTCGTGGAGAAGAAGTCGGCGGAAAACCCGCTGTTCAAGGAAATCGTCGCTTCCCAGCTGGCGTTCGCCAAGCGTGCGACGCAGTGGGAGCAGGACACGGTGGTCAACCGCCGCATGGCCTACAACCACTACTTCGGGCCGAACGCCAAGAAGAAGACCTGACGGTATAATCCGTACCGACGACGCGTCATCCGGGCTAGCCAATGCCCGGATGATGCGTTGTATTGTCATGACGACGTACCGAAATCACTCGAACCCGCGGCCTGACATCCCATGAACGCGCAGCGCCTCCTGCACACGATAGACGGCATCAGCACCTGGACCGGCAAGGCCGCAGCCTGGCTGATCGTCGGGCTGATGGCCTTGGTCTGCGCCGAGGTCTTCAAGCGCTATATCCTCAACATGCCGACGGCGTGGATCTTCGACGCCTCCAATATGCTGTACGGTACCCTGTTCATGATCGGCGGCGCCTACACGCTGGCGCAGAACGCCCATGTCCGCGGCGACTTTCTCTACTCTTCGATGCGGCCGCGCACCCAGGCCCTGCTCGATCTGGTGCTGTACTTCGCCTTCTTCCTGCCCGGCATCGCGGCGCTGGCCTATGCCGGCTGGGACTACGCCTCGGACTCCTGGCGCATCAACGAGCATTCCAACGTCACCGCCGACGGGCCGCCGGTCTATCATTTCAAGTTCATGATCCCCTTGGCGGGGGCGCTGCTGCTGCTGCAGGGCGCGGCCGAGATCATGCGCTGCATCGTCTGCCTCAAGACCGGGGTGTGGCCGAGCCGGCTCAAGGACGTCAGCGAAATCGACGTGGTCGAGGAGCAGCTGGCGCTCTCCGAACATGTCGATGAGGAGTCGCGCAAGGTTGCGATCGAGCACGCGCAGGACATCGAGGAGAGCGCGCGGCAGCGCGGTATGGGCGGAGACCTGTTGAAATGAGCGATCCGGCACTCGGGCTTCTGATGCTCGGCTTAATCGTAGTCGTCATCGTGATGGGTTTCCCGACCGCGTTCACGCTGATGGGCCTCGGCATGTTCTTCGGCTTCTTCGCCTATTACCGCGGCGGCGAGGCCTGGGCCGACAATCATATCTTCGACCTGATGGTCCAGCGCGCCTACGGCGCGATGACCAACGACGTCCTGATCTCGATTCCGCTGTTCGTGCTGATGGGCTACGTCATGGAGCGCGGCGCGCTGGTCGACAAGATGTTCTATTCGATCCAGCTCGCGTTCCGCCGCGTGCCGGCTTCGCTCGCCGTGGCGACCCTGATCGTCTGCACCTTCTGGGGCATCGCCTCGGGCCTGGTCGGAGCCGTCGTGGTGCTGATGGGCGTGATCGCCTTCAATCCAATGCTGAAGGCCGGATATGACGTAAGGCTCGCTGCCGGCGTCATCACCGCCGGCGGCACGCTCGGAATCCTGATTCCGCCGTCGGTGATGATCATCGTCTATGCCGCGGTCGCCGGGCAGTCGGTGGTCAAGCTCTACGCCGCGGCGATGTTTCCGGGCTTCTTCCTGGCGTTCCTCTATCTCGTCTACGTCATCGGCTGGGCGCTGCTGAACCCGAAGATCGCGCCGAAGCTGCCCGAGAGCGAAACCCGGGTTCCGGTCCGGCCATGGGTCGCCGCGTTGCAGCAGGCCTATTCGCGCAAGATGCTGCCGGCGCTGTTCGCCGCCGTGCTGTCGCCGGCCAGGGCCATGAGCATCACCGCCGACGGCACCCGCATCGGCTACCCGATGCTGCTGAAGAACCTCGGCTACGCGCTGATCCCGCTGGTGCTGACGCTGGCGACGCTGTGGGCCACCTGGTGGTATGTCGTGATCCACCAGCAGCCGGACCTCCCGACGCCGGTCGCGACCGCCACCCAGCAGCGCATGGACTCCGCGCCCCAGCAGCTCGGCGCCGGCGCGAGCACGCAGCCTGCGGAAGAAAAGCTCGAGGAACTCGGCGCCGGCCATAAAGCCGGAGCCGCGACGAAGCAGGAGCCGGAAGCGCTGCAGCAGATGGGCAGCGCCGAACTCCGGAGCAAGATCACGGCCTCGCCTTCGGAGGCCGGGCCAGCGCCGGAGTTCTACATCTACTTCGCGTTCGTCTGCGGCATCTTCGGCCTCGTGCTGCTCTATTACTACTGGATCATGGAGGCCGAGCAGTTCGAGGTGCTCAGGCTTCTGATCTCCTCGGTGATGCCGCTCGGCATTTTGACGGTGGTCGTGCTGGCGGTGATCCTGCTCGGCATCACCACGGCGACGGAATCCGCCGCGGTCGGCGCCGCCGGCGCCTTCCTGCTCGCGTTCCAGGCTCGCACGCTGGACTGGAAGCGCACCAAGGAAGCGGTGTTCCTCACCGCCAAGACCACCTCGATGGTGTGCTGGCTGTTCGTCGGTTCCGCGCTGTTCTCCGCGGTGTTCGCGATCCTCGGCGGCCAGGCGCTGCTGGAGAGCTGGGTGCTGTCGCTCAACATGACGCCGGTCCAGTTCATGATCCTGTCGCAGGCGATCATCTTCATCCTGGGCTGGCCGCTGGAATGGACCGAGATCATCGTGATCTTCGTGCCGATTTTCCTGCCGATGCTGAAGCACTTCAACATCGATCCGGTGCTGTGGGGCGTCCTGGTGTTCGTGAACCTGCAGGCGGCGTTCCTGTCGCCGCCGGTGGCGATGTCGGCGTTCTACCTGAAAGGCGTGGCGCCGAAGCACGTCACCCTCAACCAGATCTTCGCCGGCATGATGCCCTACATGCTGATCGTCATCGTCTGCATGATCTTCATGTACATCTGGCCGGGCATGACGCTGTGGCTGCCGAATTATCTGTACGGGAATTGAGCGGACGCTTCGGCACCCGCATATCCCGAAAGACGGCCAAGCGATGCGATCGCCGCATCGCCGCCCCTCGCCGCGTGCGGCTTTCGCATGAACCGGAAATGGATATCATCACAGCAAACGCAGACAGGTGAGGGACAGCCCATGGCAGAGATCGTTTCGCTCGAAGCGCTGGCCGAACTCGTCAGACCGGGCCAGTCGATCGCGATCCCCGTTGAGGGCGTGTCGATGGCGGCGACCGCAGCGCTGATCGAGGCCGGCGTCACGGACCTTCGTATCGTCTGCGTGCCGATCAGCGGCATGCAGGCCGATCTGCTGATCGGCGCCGGGATGGTGGGCGCGCTGGAGA
>JBAQER010000525.1:0-6218 GCA_049286845.1 Bradyrhizobium sp. | reverse complement strand
CCTTTGAATGGATATGATAAATGCGATTTATGCATGAAAAAGGCCAAGCTGTCCGAGGTTGAGGCCTTCCTGGCGGTCGTGGACCGCCGCGGCTTTGGCGCGGCGGCGCGCGAGCTCGGCGTCACGCAGTCCACGGTCAGCCGGCGGATCGCCGCCCTGGAACAGCGGATCGGACGCCGCCTGGTCGAACGCACGACGCGGCGCGTGGTGCTGACGGAAACCGGGCTTGCCTACGCCGACGAGCTTCGCGATGTCCTGATGCGGCTGGAAAACGCCGAGGCACGCGTTCAGGCCCGGCCGGCGGAGCCGCAAGGATTGCTGCGCATCACGATGCCGACGGCTTACGGGCGAGTCTGCGTGCTGCCCCGTCTCGCCGGACTGGCCGAGCGCTATCCGAGGCTGCGCTTCGAACTCGATTTGTCGGACCGCTATGTCGATCTGCTCGACAGCGGCTTCGACGTGGCGGTTCGGCTGGCGGCGCCGCTGCAATCCGGGATCGACACCGAGAAGATCGGCTCGTTCGGACTGCATCTGTGCGCATCGCCGGGCTATCTCGCCAAGCGCGGGCCGGTGAGCGATCCGCCGAATCTTGCCGCGCATGACTGCCTGGCGCTGCGAACCTACGCCCCGCGCGTCGACTGGCGCATGACCTGGCAGGATCGCGCCGTAAATATCGAAATCACCCCGCGGATGACGGTGAGCGACATGACCGCGCTGCGCGAGCTGACGCTCGCCGGCGCCGGCGTCGCCGTGCTGCCTTCCTATGTCGCATCAACCGATTTCGCCGCCGGGCGCGTCGTCGACGTGTTGCCCGGACTGGTGCTCCCGAGCATCGATGTCTTCGTCGCCTACCCGCGCCATCGCAGCGACCTCAGCAAGGTCGCCGTGCTGCTGGATGAATTGCGCGGCTGACGCCCCTCACTCCGCCAGCTGAAACCGCTCGAAGCGGTGCAGCTCCTCCTCGATGCGGCGTTTCAAGTCCTTGCGCGCTCCCCTTCGCGCCGCGCCGACCCAGCTCCATTTCTGCACCAGCAATTTCCGGCCCTTGCGGTCGGTCTTGAGATCGAGCGCTGCGACGATGGCATCGCCTGCCAGTACCGGCAGCGCGAAATAGCCGAACACCCGCTTTTCCTTCGGCACATAGGCCTCGAAGCGATGGCCGTACTCGAAGAACAATTCGGTGCGCTTGCGCTGGATGATCAGGGGATCGAACGGGGAGAGGATATGCACCGGTTCGGAAGCGCCCTCGCCTGCCATCTCCAGCGTCTCCGGCCTTGCCCAATGCTCCTGCTTGCCCGCGCCTTCGAGCGCGACCGGCACCAGTTCGTGGCGGCGGGCTCTCGCGTCGATCAAACGGCGAACCGCCGGCTTGCTCGGCGCGTCGAGATGGCAGATCGAATCCACGCTGACGATCCCTTGCGCGCGCAAGGCGCGGTCGAGCAGGTATCCGGTGGTCTCGCGCGCGGAAGCCGGCTTCGGCGGCTTGTCCCAGCCGAAATGCCGCGTCGCCAGTTCATAGGTCTTGAGCATGCCGGCGCGCTCAGAGATCGTCAGCACGCCGGTGTAGAACAATAGCTGCAGCGCCCGCTTCGACGGCTTGCGGCTCGCCCACAGGTGCTCCTTGTCGACCAGCACGTCGTCGTCGATGTCGCGGATCGTCAGCGCCCCGTCGCGCCGGATCAGCCGCAGCACCTTGCGCAAGTCCGCGGGCTTGACCGAGGTCAGCCATTTGTGCCCCTCGCGCTGGTGCCGCTTCATCGCCGGGGCGAAGTAGCGGAAGTCCTGCGCCGGCACGTAGGACAAGGCATGGGTCCAGTATTCGAACACGCTTTTGTCGACGCTCTGGGCCTGGCGCAGATCGGCGCGCCGGTATTCGGGAATCCGGTTCCAGAGAATGTGGTGGTGGCAGCGCTCGATGACGTTGATGGTGTCGATCTGCACATAGCCGAGATGCGACACCACGGCCGCCGTCGCCTGCGGCCCCTCGCCGAACGGCGCCGAGCTATCGAGCCGCTGGGCGCGCAGCCAGATCCGGCGCGCCTCGGTCTTGGTCAGGGGACGGGATGTAACGCTGCGGGGCATCGCGCGGCAATGTAACGGGATTCGCGCGCGGGAAAAGCCGCACCGCCCGCAGGCGGCGCGGAAAGGCAATTACCTCGAGCGGCTTTACTTGGCGGCGCCCATCTTCTGGGCCTTCATATAGTGCATGCAGGCGCCGCGCATGTTGCCCTTGCTGATGTCCGCATTGGCCATGCCCATCTCCTTGGCCATGGCCATCTTGCCTGGGCCGTCGGGCATGCCCGACATCATGCCGTTGCTCTTGGCCATGTTCTCGCCGGTGCAAGCCATCATTTTTGCGGATGCCGGCGTCAGGGCCAAGGCCGAGAACATGGCGACAGCGATCAAGATCTTCATAGGAAACCTCGCCAAAGAATGAAGCCAGCGAATTGCTGGCTTTCGTAATACGCAGACGCCGCCGGGGCGTTTCCAAAGGGAAGGAATTTTTGCGTGCTGCAATGCGGAAGCGGGAGTCCCATCGCGCTCCCCCGCCGGAGCCGATCCGTAGCGGATTCAGACGCTGCAGCGGCCGTTCAACGCTTCGGCCGCGGGGCGATCGCCCCGGTGGCGATGTCGGGGTCGCACGATGCCTTGCCGCGTTCCGCGGCCTGGCACCGGTAGACATTGCCGGTGAGGCGGTCGACCAGCCAGGCGCTTTCCTCGCTGGGACTCTCGACGGCCACATAGCGGGAGCCCAGCGCCGTGATCAGCGTCGATAGCAGGATCGCCGCCGCGATCATGGCCGCGCCGATCAATACCGGCATCGAACTCGTGGAGTTCGTCTGATCCGGCCGGCCCGCCCGATATCCATACTCATACTGCCGCTTTACTGACTGAAACACGCGTCCCCTGCATCGCTTTGTTTGTTTGTTGTTTTTCTTCGCGAGCGGATTTTCTAGATGCCCATCTGGCCAATTTCTTGTTCGCAGATCGGCGCTGCGGCGACGGTATTAAGACCGGGTTTGAGGCCGCAGCGATTGCGGACCGATGCCGTCATACCAACTCGATGCGCGCCCGATGGCCGGGGGGAAGCGGCGAGACGTTTGTCACAGGTGGGCAGCGGGGCGTCGAGCACTTCGGCCCGGGCGACGTACATGGCGTCAAAGGCCGTGAAATGGCTCCGCAAATCCCAGACGCGCGGCAACAGGACATCGTGCGGAGTCTGGGAAGGCTCGAACAGCCACTTCTCTACCGCGCTTGCCACCGGCGTGCGAAGAAGGGCTTCGGGCACAGCCGAGGTCGAACTGTGATCTAAATCACAGTTCGCAAGGCAACGATCGAACGTCACGGAGTGAGGATGCGACGACAGGGAAAGCCCGGGTCTTGGTCCGTCAAGCAATGTGAGCCAAGTCACATCCACGGCCCTTCGCCCGGCCTAACGTTCGACCATCAAAGCGCCATCAGGCGTAACAGCGAGGATACGACGATGACCAGCTTTCACAGACTTACTGCCACTGCAGCGATTGCGCTCGGTGCCGCGCTGTCGATGACGGCCGGCATTGCGCTTGCCGGAGACAAGAACGTCCCGGCAGACCAGATCCTGAATGCCCTGCAGCCGAAGAAGCCGCTGACCCGCGGCCTGTCCACCGGGACGCAGGCCGATCCGGCCGTCAAGGCCAAGGAAATCAGTTTCGTCGACAGCTTGCGCAACCGCAAGACGCGCTCGCTCTCGCTCGGCGAACGCCAGGAAATCGCCGAGATCGCAGCGACCAAGCCGAAGATCGATCTCGAGATTCAGTTCGACTACAATTCGGCGGAGATCAGCAAGACCTCGATGTCGTCGGTGCAGGAACTCGGCAAGGCGCTCTCGGACGCCAGTCTGAAGGGTTCGACCTTCGTCGTCGCCGGTCACACCGATGCGATCGGCAGCGAGCCCTACAATCAGGACCTGTCCGAGCGCCGCGCCGACACCATCAAGCGGTATCTCACCGAGAAATACGGCATCAACGGCTCCGATCTCGTCACCGTCGGCTACGGCGAGACCAAGCCAAAGGATCCGAACGTGCCGATGGACCCGACCAACCGTCGCGTTCAGGTCGTCAACATGGATACCAAGACCGCCTCGAAGTAACGGTCGATCGCTGCAAAATGATTTTTCAGCCCGCGCATTTGTTGCGCGGGCTGATCAGTGTTGCGCCACTAAATCCAGCTCTGGAAAAGCATCAGCCGGACAAACGTCTCCATCGACGTCCCGACGAACGCTACCGAGATCGGCAGCATCGCGGCGAAGCCCGCGCAAGCGATCGCGACGAAGACCCATAACCACCAGCGCGGGCTGTTGCCCCGCCGCAGCACATAGACCAGCGCCAGGCTCGCGAAGGTGGCGGCCGGCAGATAATAATACAGGAAGCCGAGCGTCCGCGGCAGCAGCGCCCAGGCGAGATAAGGCCCGAAATAAAACGACAGGACCAGGAACGCATCGGCCCGGCGCGTCACGATCCAGTCGCGCAGGCAAATCGCCAGCGCCGGCAGCGCCGCCCACAGCACTACGGGGTTTCCGAGCAACACCACCGCCGCGATCCGGTCGTCGCCGATCTTGTCGAACAGATACCAGACCGGCCGCACCAGCAACGGCCAGGACGGCCACGCGCTCATATAAGTGTGTCCCGCAATCGCGGTCGTGGTGTTGTCGCTGAAAATCCGGCGCTGGGCTTCGATAAGGCCGGTCACCGACAATCCATAGAGCGGGACGAAGGTCGCGAGGTAGACCGCCGCGGGCAGCAGCACGAAGCAGGCGGCGAAGTGATAATAGCGGAAATCGGGCCACAGCCCGGGCCGGTACCAGTCGCCGTCACGGCCGTCGGCGAACTGCGTGCGCCAGCCTTGCATCAGGCGGATCGCGGCCACGATGACGATGCAGACCGCGAGCGCGAACAATCCACTCCATTTGCAGGCGGCCGCAAGACCGAAGGCGAGGCCTGCGGACGCGAAGGCAAGGTGCGGACGCGCTTGCCGGAAGCCGTGCATGAACGCCGCGATCCCGAACAGCCCGAACGCCAGCGCAAAGATATCCAGCATCGCGATCCGCGACTGCACGAACAGCATCTGGTTGAAGAAGGCGATGAGACTGGCGGCGACCGCGGGGCCCGGGCTTGCGAACAGCGCCAGTCCGCAGAGATACACCGCGACGATCGAAAGGGCTCCGAACAGCACGCCGGGGTAGCGCCAGCCCAGCGGCCCATCCCCGAAGCTCCGAATCGACAAGGCGATCAACTGCTTTGCCAGCGGCGGATGCATCGGGTTGAGCACCGGATTGGGCATCACAGGCTCGAGCATCTGCCGCGCGGCCGGCACGTAATGCACTTCGTCGAAATAGAATTTTTCCGGTGTGGTCACGCCAACGAGCATCGCGAGATGCGCAATGACGAAAATGATGGCGGCAATGGCCGTATTCCGCGCAGCCGGATTTTCGGGAACAGAAGGTGATTCGCGCACGGGGATCACGGATTGAGGGCGTTGCAGGATTGTCGAGTGTGGGCGGGCCGAATTTTTAAGTCCATTGCATTGAACGCATTTCAAATTCGCCGTCACTAACCATCGGAGTCATAAGGCGCTGCTTGTGATAAATTTACAACATCGCTTGCGCATGCGATCCGGTACGATACGGGACAAATCGATCGGTCATGAAATGAGTTGGCGTCACGGCGTTCTCTCCATCTCCGCGCTTTGCCTGGCGGCGGGGCTTGCGGCAAGTCCCGCTCACGCGCAAACGCGCGTCGGCGAGGCCACCGTGATCAAGAACGAAGTCGTCCGCGTCACGGGATCGGCGACCAGCCAGATCAACGTCGGCGACAGCGTGCTGCGCGACGAGATCATGCGCACCGGCCTCGACAGCGCGGCGCGGCTGGTGATGGCCGACAGCACCAACCTGTCGCTCGGCCCCAATTCGACGCTCAAGCTCGACCGCACTGTGTTCGATGACGAACACAGCTATCGCGACATCTCGATCAGGCTGACCACCGGCGCGTTCCGCTTCGTCACCGGCCATTCGGAAAAGGCCGCCTACAAGATCCAGACCCAGGTCGCGACCATCGGCGTGCGCGGCACCGTCCTCGATATCCTGTCCCAGCGCGGCAAGACCACCGTGGTGCTGCGGGACAATGGCGCCTTGCGGGTCTGCACCCTCACCTTTCAATGCACCGACCTGACCAAGCCCGGCG
>JBAQER010000524.1:0-5589 GCA_049286845.1 Bradyrhizobium sp. | reverse complement strand
TCGGGTCCGGGGTATTGGGGGTCAGCACGGCGCTGGAAAAACTCTCGCCTGATCTGGTCGTGGTCTATGCCGATCGTTTCGAGGGGTTTGCGGCCGTGATCGCGGCGACGCAGATGAACATGCCGACCGCTCACATCGAAGGCGGTGATCTCACGGAAGGCGGCGCGCTCGACGATTCGGTGCGTCACGCCATGACCAAGCTCGCCCACCTGCATTTTACGACCAACCAGCAAGCTAGTAACCGGATTCTGGCGATGGGCGAGGAGGCATGGCGTGTCCACACCGTGGGGTTCCCTGCAATCGACCTGATTTCCGACGGACGCTTCGCTTCCGCCGATCAGGTCGCGACGCGCCTCGGCCTCGATCTCGCGAAACCGATCGTACTGTTTACCCAGCATTCGGTGACGACCGAGTTTGAACTGGCGATCGAGCAGGTGCGCCCCTCGCTGCAGGCGTTCGAGCGACTGGCGCGACAGGGTGTCCAGGTGATTCTGACGTATCCCAACAACGATGCGGGTGGCCGTTCCATCATCGCGACTTTGGCCGAGCTCGAGAAAAAGCGTGTTCCCGGACTGCAGTTTCATTCCTCCCTCGGACGGTCGATGTATCACGGCGTGCTCGCGTTGGCGCGAGACAGGAATATCCGGGTCGCGTGCGTCGGCAATTCCTCGTCCGGGGTCAAGGAGACGCCGGTGTTCGGCTGCCCGACCGTCAATATCGGATCGCGTCAGGAGGGCCGCCTGCGCGGCTCCAACGTGATCGATGCCGGCTATGACGCCGACGCTATTGTCCTCGCCGTTGAACGTTGCCTCCATGACGAGGCATTCCGCGCGACGGCGCATGCGACCGACAACCCTTATTTTCTCGGTGGCGCCGGCAAGAAGATCGCCGCTGTTCTAGCGGACGTGCCGATTGGGCAGAAGCTTCTAAGAAAATCGATGACTTTGAAGGGGGAAGTTCGCGATGGCTGGTATCGTTGATCCTGGCAAGAGAGCTTAACGTGGCAGTTCAGACTGACGATCCCGCCGACCGCTGGAAGAAGACGCTCGTGCCGGCGAACAGCACGATTGTCGAAGTCATCCGGAACCTGGACCAGTCCGGTTTGCAGATTGCGCTGGTGGTGGCAGAGGATGGTTCGCTGATCGGCACGATGACCGACGGCGACATTCGTCGCGGGCTGTTGCGCAATCTGGACATGAACAGCTCGATCGAATCGCTGATCTATCGCTCTCCCTTGGTCGCTCCGCCCGATCTGGTTCGGGAAACCGTGCTTCAGATCATGCAGGCCAACAAGAAGAACCAGATGCCGATCGTCGACGAGAACCGACGCGTCGTGGGGCTGCATGTCTGGGACGAGCTCATGGCGCCGGTGAGACGGCCGAATTTGATGATAATCATGGCGGGGGGGAGAGGAGAACGGTTGAAGGAGCTGACCAAGGACTGCCCGAAGCCTTTGCTCCCGGTCCGAGGAAAGGCCATTCTCGAGCATATTATCGAGCGTGCCAAGGCTGAGGGGTTTGGCCGCTTCATTTTGGCAGTCCACTATCTAGGTCATATGATAGAGGAACACTTCGGTGACGGCAGCCGGTTTGACGTGCAAATTGACTACCTGCACGAGGAGTCGCCGCTTGGGACGGCTGGCGCGATCAGCCTGTTTGAAGCCCGTCCGGACGCTGCCTTTGTAGTCTCCAACGGCGACGTCTTGACGGACATTCGCTACGGGGAACTCCTCGACTTCCATTTTCGTCATGCGGCAGCGGCGACCATGGCGGTACAACGCTACGAATGGCAGCATCCTTTCGGCGTCGTTCAGACCGAAGGCGTGGAAATCGTCGGATTCGAGGAAAAGCCCACTGTTCGCACCTACGTGAATGCCGGCGTCTATGTGCTTGATCCAGGAGCGTTCGATGTCTTGGTTCCCGGCGAACACTGCGACATGCCAACGCTGTTCAGCAGGATGAGAGAGCGCGGCCAGCGCACGATCGTATATCCGATGCACGAACCCTGGCTCGATGTCGGTCGTGTCGAGGATCTCGAACGTGCCCGCAACCCGGCGCAGCAGCGCTGACGAGAAAGCAAAGTATGATTGACGGCAATTCAAAATCGGAATTCCTGGCTCGCTTCGATCCGGAGCGGCGCGATGCTGACGCGCTCTACGGGCTGCCAAAACGCGTGATGTTTTGCCGCCACTGCGTCATTTCAAATCAACGGCCGAGCTCGACGGTCGAATATCAGAAAACCTCACAGTCGGCGCAGGAGACCATCCAGTTTGACGGTGACGGCGTTTGCGACGCCTGCCGCTACCAGGAGGTCAAGGCGGGCGAGATCGATTGGGAAAAACGCGAAACCGAACTGGTCGCCCTGCTCGACAGACACCGCAGGACCGACGGCGGCTACGATATCATCGTGCCGGGCAGCGGGGGCAAGGACAGCGCGTTTACCTCGCATGTCCTGAAATACAAATACGGAATGAATCCGCTCACCGTGACGTGGGCGCCGCACCGGTACACCGAGATAGGCTGGAAGAACTTCGAGAACTGGATTCACGTCGGCGGCCTGGACAACATTCTGTTCACGCCCAATGGGCGCCTGCACCGCTACCTGACCCGGCAGGCTTTCCTGAATCTGCTTCATCCGTTTCAGCCCTTCATTGTCGGGCAGCGGATCATCGGACCGTTGATGGCGCTTCGTTTCGGCGTTCCGCTGGTGATGTATGGCGAAAACCAGGCTGAATACGGCAACAACCGCGATGAAAACTTCAAGCCGGCAATGGACCGCAAGTTCTTCTCGGCTGAAGATCCGAATGTGATGGTGCTTGGCGGCAAGACAATCAAGGAAATCATCGCGGAAGAAGGATATAAGTTGAACGATTTCGCGCCCTACATTCCGCCGAAGGCGGAAGAACTCGAGGCGAAGAACGTCGAAGTGCACTATCTCGGCTACTACCTGAAATGGGACCCGCAGGAATGCTATTACTACGCTACCGAACATACTGGATTTCAGGCCAATAGCGAGCGCACCGAGGGCACCTACTCCAAGTACAGCAGCATCGACGACCGCATTGATATGTTTCACTACTACACGACGCTGGCCAAATTCGGCATCGGTCGGGCGACGTATGATGCCGCGCAGGAAATTCGCAACGGAAAGATTACTCGCGACGAAGGTGTCCAGCTGGTACGGAAATTCGATCAAGAGTTTCCCAAGAAGTATTTCCAGGACTTCATCGAATATATTTCGCTGAGCGAACGCGACTTTCATGCGACCGTAGACAAGTTCCGTTCGCCTCACTTGTGGAAGCGCGAGAACGGTGTCTGGAATCTTCGGCACGCGGTCTGGCACGACGATGCGCTGCTTGCAGGCCGATGAAGAACGTTCGTCTCATGGCCCGCCTCGATATCAAGGGGCCCAATCTCATCAAGGGAGTGCATCTCGAGGGATTACGTGTAATCGGTGATCCGCAGGATTACGCTCGTCGCTACTACGAACAGGGTGCCGACGAACTGATCTATATCGATGTTGTTGCGAGCCTGTACGGGCGAAACAAGTTGACCGACATAGTGAGTCGTGCGGCGCGGGACGTGTTTGTCCCGATGACAGTAGGGGGTGGTATCCGCAATGTCGAAGACGTCACCGATCTATTGCGCAACGGTGCAGACAAGATTGCCATTAATACGGGTGCGGTTCAGCGCCCTGAATTGATCGGCGACGTTGCCCGGCGATTTGGATCGCAATGCATGGTCTTGTCCATCGAAGCCAAGCAGACGGGACCGGGCCGATGGGAAGTGTATACCGACGGCGGCCGGGAGAAATCCGGACTGGACGCGGTGGAGTGGGCCAAACGCGCGGCGGGACTCGGTGTCGGTGAGATGCTTGTCACTTCGATCGACCGGGAAGGAACGCGGAAGGGTTTCGATGTCGCGCTCACCGCGGCGATATCGCGGGCTGTCGACGTCCCGGTGATTGCAAGCGGCGGCTACGGCGAAATTCGGCACCTGGTGGACGTAGTCAATGAGGGTGGAGCAGACGCTGTCGCGATCGCGGATGCTGTGCACTACAACCGCACGACGTTGACCGACATCCGGTCGGCGGCCTGGGCGGCCGGCATTTCGTTGAGGCAGCTATGACGGCATCGGTTACCGTGATTGACTACGGGATCGGCAATCTCTACAGCGTCAGCCGTGCGCTCGAGCATGCCGGTGGTGATGTTGTGCTGAGCGCGGATCCTCATGTGATCGAAAACTCCGAGCGCTTGATATTGCCCGGTGTTGGCGCCTTCGAGGATGGAATGCGCGGACTGCGCGACCGCGGGCTGGTCGAGCCGATCAAACGGTATGCAGCCAAGGGGCTTCCGCTGCTGGGGATATGCTTGGGAATGCAGATGCTGGCGACGACAAGTGCGGAATTCGGCGAGCATGAGGGGCTCAGTCTCATTGCCGGAACGGTGATCGCGGTTCCAAGCGCCACGACCGAGGGCGAGAGGCAAAAGATACCGCACATCGCGTGGAGTGCGCTTTCGCCCTCGGCCGGTGCTGAATGGCGGGGTACATTTCTGGAGGATACGCCGCCGGGTACGTCGGCCTACCTGGTCCATTCCTTCCATTTGGTTCCCGACGATCCCGCCCATTTGCTCGCAGATTGCTTCTATGGCAACCACCGGCTCACCGCTGCGGTTCGTGCGGGCAAGGTCTTCGGTGCGCAGTTTCATCCTGAAAAGAGCGGAGCGGCAGGCTTGCAGATGCTGGCTGCGTTTCTGCGGCAATAATCGGCGCCCGATATAAATCAGATGAAAGTCCTGAGTGCTGGTATCATCTACACGATCGGAAACGTGGCTTCGGCTGCAGTGCCGTTTGCATTGTTGCCGTTGCTCACCCGCCTGCTCAGCCCGGTAGAATATGGGAACGTGGTTGCGTTTGCGCTGGTCGTGACGTTGTGCATGCCGTTTGCCGGGCTGAACGTGCATGCGGCGGTCGGAGTGGCATGGTTCAACCGGCCGCGCGAAGAGTTGCCGGCGTTTGTCGGGACGGCACTCGCGATTGGAATCTCAACCACGGTGCTGACCGCGGTCGTGATCGCCACGCTCCTGCCGCTGCTGTCATCGGTGGCATTCGACCTGGACCCCATATGGGGTGCGCTCGCGGCGATCACAGCCGGCGCCAACGTCGTGCTTCAGTGCCGGCTCGGGTTATGGCAAAGCCAGCAGCGACCCGTCCTCAACGTCACGCTGCAGTTTATTGCGAGTACCCTGAACGTGGCGTTGTCGCTTTTCGCCGTCCTGGCCCTCGGCTGGGGCGGTGCAGGGCGCAATGTCGGCATCGCTGTGTCGGCTGTCTTGATGGCGTTGTGCGCCGTCGTTCTGCTTCTGGCGTCGCGCGACGCAATCTGGTCGTTCAGCCGCGATCACATCAAGACCCTGGTGCTTTACGGTCTGCCGCTGATTCCGCACGTGCTCGGCGGTGTCTTGATCGGCACCGCCGATCGCTGGATCGTTTCCACGCAGCTCGGGTCCGAGATGCTGGGCATCTACGGTGCCGGCGCTCAGCTCGGCATGGTGATGACGATTCTGGCCGACGCATTCATCAAGGCCTA
>JBAQER010000523.1:0-12291 GCA_049286845.1 Bradyrhizobium sp. | reverse complement strand
CGGAAAACATCGCGATCTTCGGCATGGAGGCGATGGACGTGGTAGTGCGGCGCAAGCAGGGGCTGGATGCGACCGACGTCATCCGGCGCTCGCCGCCGCTTTCGCGCGCCATCAGCGCAATCGGGTGCGGCGAATTCTCGCCCGGCGACCCCGACCGGTTCGAAGCGATCGCGCACGCGCTGCGCCATCACGACCATTACATGGTCAGCGCGGATTTCGACTCCTATTACGAATGCCAGCGCGGCATCGACGCGCGCTGGCAGGTGGCGCCGGCATGGACGCGGGCTTCCATCCTCAACGTGGCACGGATGCCGTGGTTCTCCTCCGACCGCACCATCCGCGAATATGCCGAGGAGATCTGGAACGTGCCGGTGCGCGGTGCCCTGCCGCGGACCCTGCAGGAACCGGGCGCGCAGCGCGGCGCCGGCTAGGATCATCGGAAAACCATTACCTTGCGCGTCATTGAATTGACGCGCGATAGCCCTGATACTGCGCGGCAGGATCAGGAGAATTTCATGCTTGCCAGAACCGGGCACCTTTTCGACGAGGCCACGCGCGTGACCGCCGGCGACAGCCGCTGGCAGGGGCAGACCAGCGAGGACTACTGGGCCTTTGTCGGCCCGTTCGGCGGCGCCACCGCCGCCACCATCCTGCGGGCATTGATGGAGCATCCGGAGCGGGCCGGCACGCCGCTCGCCATGACCGTGAATTATTGCGCGCCGATCGAACAAGGCGAATTCGATCTCGACGTTCGCCTGGTCAAGGCCAACCGCTCGTCGCAGCACTGGTGCGTCGAGCTGACGCAAGGTGGCGGCGAGGTGGCGACGCTGGCCACCGCGGTATTCGCCGAACGCCGTCCGTCATGGACGCACCAGCCCGCGCCGTTTCCGCAAGGCTTGCCGTTCGAACAGATCCGGCCCTATCCCAAGATCAAGGCCACCTGGGCCAATCAGTATGATTTTCGCTTCGTCGAGGGCAATCCGGATTTCAGCGGGACAGTGCCGCAGACCGAGCCCGCGAGCGCCTATTCCAAACTATGGATCGGCGACCGCGTTCCCCGGAAGATCGACATGCTGTCGCTGATGTCGATGTCGGACGCGTTCTTCGGCCGGGTCTTTCATGCCACGCGCGCCATGGTGCCGTTCGGCACGGTGTCGCTGACGACCTATTTTCACGCCGACGCGGACGATCTCGCGGCTGAGGATACCACCCGCGTGCTCGCGGTCGCCGACGCCAAGATCTTCCACAAGAGCTATGGCGACCAGAACGGCGAATTGTGGTCGCCGAGCGGGCGCCTGCTGGCGACCACGACCCAGATCGCGTATTTCAAGGCTTAGAATGTCCGAACCCAACAAGCCGCGCATCGCCCTGCTCGGCGTTCCCATCGAGATCGGCGCGTCGCAGCGCGGCACCCTGATGGGACCGGATGCGCTGCGGACGGCGGGCATCGGCCGCGTGCTCGATCAGCTCGGATTTGCTGTCGAAGATCACGGCGACCTCAAGATGACAGCGGTCGCACCGTCGGACGGCCCGGCGCCGGCCAACGCCAAATTTTATGACGACATCAAAGCCTGGATTCGCGCGCTCAGCGAGCGCGCCTTCCTGCTCGCGCGTTCCGGCGTGGTTCCGATCTTCATGGGCGGCGACCACAGCCTGTCGATGGGATCGGTGAACGGCGTCGCGCGTTACTGGCAGGAATTGAACCGGCCGCTGTTCGTGCTGTGGCTCGACGCCCATGCCGACTACAACACGCCCGACACGACCGAGACCGGCAACATGCACGGCATGTCGGCGGCATTCCTGTGCGGCGAGCCCGGCCTCGATCGCCTGCTCGGCGACCAGCCGCGGGTCTCGATCGGTCCCGACCGGCTCGATCTGTTCGGAATCCGCTCGATCGATCCGCTGGAGAAGAAGCTGGTCGGCGAGCGTCCCATCGCGGTCGCCGACATGCGCGCGATCGACGAGTTCGGCGTCGGGGTCCTGATCCGGCGGGTGATCGAAAAGGTGAAGGCGCACAACGGCGTCCTGCATGTCTCCTTCGATGTCGACTTCCTGGATCCGGCGGTCGCGCCCGGCGTTGGCACCACCGTGCCGGGCGGCGCCACCTATCGCGAGGCGCATCTCGTCATGGAGCTGCTGCACGATTGCGGATTGGTGCGTTCGGTCGACATCGTCGAACTCAATCCGTTTCTCGACGAACGCGGCCGCACCGCACGCGTCGCGGTCGAGCTGGTCGGCAGCCTGTTCGGCATGCAGATCACCGACCGCCGGACGCCGAGCAATGCGGTGCTGCCGGATGATAGCTGATGGACTGGAACCGAATAAAAAAGGGCGGCCGCGCGGCCGCCGCTTCGTCCGTCATTCCGGGATGCGCCACTTGGCGCAGACCCGGAATCTAGAGGTTGTTAGATCGAGATTCCGGGTTCGCGCTGGCGCGCGCCCCGGAATGAATCGGTGACTCACTCCGCCGCGAGCTTGAGGTCGGGTGCGGCGGCGCGGACATCGGCGTCGACCTGGGCTTCGAATTTTGCAAAATTCTTCTGGAACATGCCGACCAGCGCGCGCGCGGTCTTGTCGAACTCGGCCTTGTCCTTCCAGGTGTTGACGGGATCGAGGATCTCGCTCGGCACCCCCGGCAGCGCGGTCGGCACCGCAAAGCCGAAATACTTGTCGGTGCGGAATTCGACATTGCGCAAGCTACCGTCGAGCGCTGCGGTCAGAAGCGCGCGGGTCACCTTGATCGGCATTCGGCTGCCGGTGCCGAACTTGCCGCCGGTCCAGCCGGTGTTGACCAGCCAGCAATCGACATTGTGCCTGGCGATCAGCTCGCGCAGCATGTTGCCGTAGACCGAAGGATCGAGCGGCAGGAACGGCGAGCCGAAGCAGGTGGAGAATTCCGGCTGCGGCTCCTTGCCGAGACCGCGCTCGGTGCCGGCGACCTTGGCGGTGTAGCCGGACAGGAAGTGATACATCGCCTGCGCCGGCGACAGTTTCGCGATCGGCGGCAAGATGCCGAACGCGTCCGCCGCCAGCATCACCACGTTCTTCGGGTGGCCGGCGCGGCCGGTGCGCGAGGCGTTGGGGATGAAGTCGAGCGGATAGGCCGAGCGGGTGTTCTCGGTCTTCGAGCCGTCGTCGAAATCCGGCACCCGCGTGTCTTCGTCGAGCACCACGTTCTCGAGCACGGCGCCGAAGCGCTTGCTCGCGGCGTGGATCTCGGGCTCGGCCTCCTTCGACAGCTTGATGCATTTGGCGTAGCAGCCGCCTTCGAAGTTGAAGACGCCCTCACTGCCCCAGCCGTGCTCGTCGTCACCGATCAGCGTGCGCTTCGGATCGGCCGACAGCGTGGTCTTTCCTGTTCCGGAGAGACCGAAGAAGATCGCGCTGTCGCCCTTGGGCCCGACATTGGCCGAACAATGCATCGGCATCACGCCCTTGGCGGGCAGGTAATAGTTCAGCGTGGTGAACACGCTCTTCTTCATCTCGCCGGCATAATGCGACCCGCCGATCAGGACGATCTTGCGGGCGAAGTCGATCGCGACCACGTTCTCCGAACGCACGCCATGGCGTTTCGGATCGGCGCGGAAGCTCGGCATGTCGATCATGGTCAGCTCGGGCACGAAATGCCTGACTACCGCGGCCTCGGGCCGGATCAAGAGCGTGCGGATGAACAGCGAATGCCAGGCGAGTTCGGTGAACACTCTGGTCTTGATCTGGAAGTTCGGATCGGCGCCGCCATAAAGGTCCTGCGCGAACAGCGTCTTGCCTTCGGCGTGCTTGAGGAAGTCCTGATACAGCGCCTCGAACTGCTCCGGGGTGATCGACTGGTTGCCGCCCCACCACATGCTCTCGGTCGAGGCGTCGCGCACCGTGAACTTGTCCTTCGGGCTGCGGCCGGTGAAGTCGCCGGTGTCGGCGCACAAGGCGCCATCGGCGGACAGCACCGCCTCGCCCGCCGACAACGAATACTGGTAGAGGTGCGGCGCACCGAGATTCCAGTGCACCTGCCTGAGATTTTTTAAGCCGAATTTGTCGGCGCCGAAGGCACCGTTGCGCATACCCGTCTCTTGCACTGGAAGAATCCTCCTGGAACCCGCGTATCTCCAGCGCGAATGCCGACAAACGCGCCGCTGTCGCGGTGACCTTTTATATAGCCTTCCGGCCATGTCCGGCGACTCAATACTCATGAACGCCGGGCTTGCCAAGCTGATGCCGCGATATTTGGTTTATTCGAAGGCGGCTCATTGAGGCCACTCATCGCCCGCCGCAACGCGAGCCAAATCCGCCGATATTCAAAGGTTTGGACGCACGGTAGCGCGACCATTCACCGCGATCGTCACCGTATTGCGACGCACAATCCACATTTGTTAACGCGCGGCGCCTTCGCCGATCAACGCAAACGGACCCCAGAACGCCGGATAGGCGTTTCTTGGCGACGAGGAATCGCCGAGATAGCCGAGCATCGCCTGACGCAACGCTTCGGCGCGGCCGAGCTTTGGATCCGATTTGAGACGATCGAAGGTCGCGATCGCGAGCCGGGTCGCGGCTTCCGAATCAACCGCCCAGTGCGAGACCAGGAGCGCGCGGGCGCCGGCGTAAAAGAACGAGCGCGCCAGACCCGACAGCGCTTCGGCGCCGGGCTTGTCGCCGGCGATCGTATTGCAGGCCGACAGCACCACCCAATCGGCGTTGAGCTTGAGCTGCGCGACCTCGCTCGATGTCAGCAAACCGTCGTCGAATTCGGACGGCTGTTTCGGAATGCTCAGCGCCAACGATGGCTCGGCGAGCCCCTTGACGTCGCCGGCGACGAGGCCATGCGTCGCAAAATAGACGATGCCGTAATCGGCGAGCGGCGCGCGCTTCACCGTGGTTTCGCTGGCCTCAGCGCCGAGATGAATGTCGGAGGCGGCAACGCCGAGATCTTTGGCGACTGCATTCAGTTCATCGGCCGTATCCGGCAGTTGCGGCAACGCCAACGCCAGCTTGGTGCGATCGACACCGGCGCCGCGCCAGAAGTCGGTATAGGCCGCGTTCGTCACGCTGCGGGCAGCCGTCTTGGTCGCGGCGCGCTTGTCGCCGCTGCCCTCCTGCGCCGGATTGAACAAGGGATCGCCGAAACCGGTCATCGGCTTGATGCCGTGATCGTTGCGCGCAAAGGCCCGCAGCGATTTCAGGCTCGAAACCGACGGCAGCACCGACACCGCCTGATGCTTCAAGAGCCAAGCAGCCTCGCGATAGCCATCGATCTTTTCCGGGATCGCGGCGGGCGGCTTCTCCGTCACCAGGAGATGGAACGGCAGCGCCGTCAGCGCGCCCGAAGGCGCGACCAGCAGGCTGCGCTTGTCCTTCGTCAACGTCTCGACCGGGCCTAGCAGCGTCGCATACAGATCATGCGCCAGCGCGAGATCGAACAATCCGGACTTGCCGGATCCATCGCCGAGATTGGCGACATCCAGCCCGCGCCGGAAGGCCGCGACGTTCTGCGACAGCGTCTCCATGCCCCTCGGGATCGGCTTCCAGTCGAAGCTCTCGCGCGTGATCGCAATGACGTAGCTTTCCTTCCCGGTGACCGCGAACAGCACCATCGCCTCGTCGCCCGACAACAGCGACTGAATCTCCTTCACCGTCATCGGCAGTGGATTCGACAGCGCGGCGTAATCGGGAAATTCCGCCGCCAGGATTCTCTGCAGCGAGGCGCGCTCGGTCGCGATGGCGGCGAGCCGGGCGCGGGCGCGCTGCTCGGCAGCCGCGTCACGCTTCGACCGCTCCTTCGAGACGGCCGCCACGATGCTCTTGTCGAGGGCTTCGGCTTCCGCGGCAAGATCCTGATCGCGGCGAACCAGTTCTGCGAGGCGATCGCTCCCCGCGGCCAGCCGCACCGCCAGCTTGTTGACGGCCGACGCCGCCGAGGACTGGGTGCCGCGCTGGATTACATTGAGCATATCGTCCACCGCTTTTCCGGCCGGAATCAATTGTAGCCGCTGCGCGTCTGCCAGTACCGGAAGGGCGGCGCGGAGTTCCGCGCGGCCGCTCGCGATCAGCCGTTGCACCAGCGGCAGCGCGTCGTCAGGACGACCTGATACCTGATAGAACCCCGCCAGATTATTGGTCGATGTCGCGGTATCCGGATGATCGGGGCCGACCGCGCGTTCGCGGACCGCCAACGCCCGCTCGAACAACGGGGCGGCCTCGGCATAGCGGCCCTGGCGTTCGTGGAGGTCGGCGAGATTGTTCAGGGAGCGCGCAACATCGGGATGATCGCGGCCGAGCACCTTTTCGCGGATCGCCAGCGAGCGCTTGATCAGCGGCTCCGCCTCGGCATGGCGGCTTTGGACCTTGGCGACCTGTCCCAGATTATTCAACACGGTCGCGACCGCGGGATGCTCCGGACCTGCCGCTTTCTGGTAGATCGCCAGCGCTCGCCTGAACAGCGGCTCGGAATCGGCATGGCGATCCTGTTTCTCGTAATGGGTCGCGAGATTGTTCAGGGACTGCGCGACGTCGGGATGCTCGCGCCCGAGGGACTTTTCGCGGAGCGCCAGCGACCGCTTGAACAGCGGCTCGGCATCGGCATAGCGGCCCTGCCGCTGGTACAGCGCGGCGAGATTGCTCAGGCCGGCGCCGACCTCGGCACTGTCGGGCCCAAACGCCTTTTCCATGATCGCGAGGGATCGCCGGTACAACGGCTCGGCTTCGGCATCGCGCCCCTGATTGCCATAGAGCAGCGCCAGATTGTTCAGCGACGCCGCGACATCGCGGTGGTCGGGGCCATGGGCCTTTTCCATGTCCGCGAGCAGGCGCTGCGCCAGTGGCACCGCTTGCAAATACTTGCCGGCCCGGCTGAGTTCGGCGATCTCGGCGCTGCGCGCGGCGACGTCATACTTTTGCGCCGACGACGGCGTCGTGGCGCCGACGCTCGCCAACAGCGCCAGCCACAGCGCCAGGGCCAATCGATTGCCTGAAGTCATGATGCGCCCGCCTTACCCTTCCCTGCCGGTAAGGCGAGCTTTGGTCAGGCCTTCGCCCGCGCCTCGCCTGCCAGCCTGACCAGCATCTTTCGCAACTCGCCCGGCCCGGTCACCCGCTCCGGAAAATCCAGCCGCAGGGTTTTCGAGCCGGCCTGCAGGTCGAGCCCGCCGGGGTCGCAGCCGGTGCAGAGCCAATCGAGGGCCTCCGCGCCGAGCAGCCGGGTCGCGTACAGCTTAGTCGCGTCGCGGTGATCTGCGTTCATGTGGTCGATGGCGTCCTGCTCGGCCTCCACGAGCGCGCCGGCGTCGGAGGTATCGGTCAGAAACTGATCAGGCCGGAGGTCGACGATCCGCCCGAAACCCGCCACCAGATGCATGCCCGACGGCAAGATCCGGAAGAAGGAGAAATCCTTGAAATCGACAAAGCCTTCGGCGGACGGATGGGCGTTGAGGTAACGGCGGCGCAGGAGCGCCCCTTGTTCCGCCCCGGCCTCCTCGGCCCGGCCCAACAGCATGATCCGGGCCCCCTCCAGCGGGTCGCCCTCGGCCCGCTCGTCCAGCATCAGCGAGACCCTGCTATCGCCGAGAATGTTCCTTGTATGCAGCGCCAGCCGGGAAATCAGCAGAATCGGGGAGCCGTCGGGGGCGCTGGCGACGTTCACCAGCGAGCAATAGGGATCGCCGCTGCCGGTCATCAGGGTCGCGAGCGCCCCCTGCCGGCTGCGGCGCAATAGTGACCGGGCCAGCCGGCCGGCATCGAAATCAGCGGTGGGCTGCATTGCTCAGTTCCCCATATCTCATTGCAAAAATGGCCTTTTCCCGGCAGAAAGGGTATCTATATAGCTCTGGGACCCTTCGATAGCTCGGGCGTTTTACGGAACTCGGTCACACTTCAGCCCAGCTTGCATTGCTCGTTGACCGCGTTCGAAGCCCAAATATGCGGCGCATCACTGAATTGCTGCCGTTTCAGCCACACTTGTTTCTGAAAGCAGGCTCATGCCCACAATCGCCCTGGTCGACGACGACCGCAACATTCTCACCTCCGTCTCGATCGCGCTCGAAGCCGAGGGCTATCGCATCATGACCTACACGGATGGCGCCTCTGCGCTCGACGGCTTCCGCACCTCACCGCCCGACCTTGCGATCCTCGACATCAAGATGCCGCGCATGGACGGCATGGAGACGCTGCGGCGGCTGCGGCAGAAGTCCGACCTGCCGGTGATTTTCCTCACCTCCAAGGATGAGGAAATCGACGAATTGTTCGGCCTCAAAATGGGCGCCGATGATTTCATCCGCAAGCCGTTCTCGCAGCGCCTCCTGGTCGAGCGCGTCAAGGCCGTGCTGCGCCGCGCCGCGCCGAAGGATCCGACCGCGGCGCCGAAGGAGACCGACGCCAAGGCGCTGGACCGCGGCCTGCTCCGGATGGATCCGGAGCGCCACACCTGCACCTGGAAGAACGAGCCGGTGACCTTGACGGTGACGGAGTTTCTGATCCTGCAGGCGCTGGCGACACGCCCCGGCGTCGTCAAGAGCCGAAACGCCCTGATGGACGCCGCCTACGACGATCAGGTCTATGTCGACGATCGCACCATCGACAGCCACATCAAGCGGCTGCGCAAGAAGTTCAAGGTGGTGGACGACGATTTCGAGATGATCGAAACCCTGTATGGCGTCGGCTACCGCTTCAAGGAAACCTGATTTGAGGGGCGTTCGACGGGCGTTTTGTTGACTGACGCCCCCGCGCATCTCGGGTAGGATGCGAGAGGTGACGCATATCCCGACGACGGAACTCGAAACAACCGGCAGTTTTGGCCATTGCTCGATCGAACGCAGCCTGATCCAAACCTGAATGCCGAGGACGCCTCACCGTCACTCGCCCTGGACGACGCTGCCGTCGACACCCCGCCGCCGCACAGCGGGCAAAGGGTGCTCGGCTTTTTGCGCCGCGCCGGTCAGTTTTTCTTCGCGCTGTCTTTCTCCAGCCTCACCCGCCGCATCGTTTCCCTGAACATCGCCGGCCTCGTCGCGCTGGTGGCGAGCATTCTCTATCTCTCGCAGTTCCGCGCCGGACTGATCGATGCGAAGGCGCAGAGCCTTCTGGTGCAGGCCGAGATCATCGCCGGTGCGATCGCGGCTTCCGCCACCGTCGAGACCAATACCATCACCATCGATCCCGACCGGCTGCTCGACCTGAAGCCGGGCGAGACCTACGGCGTTCCGGACGAATATTCCGGGCTGGATTTTCCGATCAATCCGGAGCGCGTCGCGCCCGTGCTGCGGCGGCTGATTTCGCCGACCAAGACCCGCGCCCGCATCTATGGCGGCGACGGCGGACTGATCCTCGACAGCCGCAGCCTCTATGGCCGCGGCGACGTGATGCGCTTCGAGCTGCCGCCGCCGTCGTCCGACAAGCCGGGCATGGCCGAGCGCACCATGATCGCGATCCGCACCTGGCTCAATCGCGGCGATCTGCCACTCTATCGCGAGCTCGGGCCGGAGAACGGCAAGGGCTATCAGGAGGTCGTGCAGGCGCTCGACGGCCTGAAGAGCAGCATGGTGCGTATCAACGACCGCGGCGAGGTGATCGTCTCGGTCGCAGTTCCGGTGCAGCGGTTCCGCGCGGTGCACGGCGCCTTGATGCTGTCGACGCAAGGCGACGATATCGACCAGATGGTGACCGCCGAGCGCCTCGCGATCCTGAAAATCGGCGGCGTCGCCGCCGCGGTGATGATCATGCTGTCGCTGCTGCTGGCGAGCACCATCGCAGGCCCCGTGCGCCGGCTCGCCGACAGCGCCGAGCGTGTCCGCCGCCGCATCCGCACCCGCGTCGAGATTCCGGATTTCACCCGCCGCCGCGACGAGATCGGGCATCTCTCCGGCGCGCTGCGCGACATGACGGACGCGCTCTATAACCGCATCGAGGCGATCGAGATGTTCGCCGCCGACGTCGCCCATGAATTGAAGAACCCGCTGACTTCGCTGCGCTCGGCGGTCGAAACGCTGCCGCTGGCGCGCAACGAGAGCAGCCGCTCGCGGCTGCTGGCCGTCATCGAGCACGACGTCAAGCGGCTCGACCGCCTGATCTCCGACATCTCGGATGCCAGCCGGCTCGATGCCGAACTGCAGCGCCAGGACATGACCTCGGTCGATCTGCGCCGCCTGCTGACCGCGCTCACGACGGTCTCCAACGAAACAAGGCGCGGCAACAACGTCGCCGTCGAGGTTCGCTTCGAGGGCCGCGGGCCCAACGACCCCTTCTCGGTGCCGGGCCACGATTCCCGGCTCGGACAGGTGATCTCCAACCTGCTCTCCAACGCGCAGTCGTTTTCCGAAGCCGGCGGCAAGGTGCGCATCGTCTGCCGCCGCGTGAAGAACGAAATCGAAATCGTGGTCGACGATGACGGGCCGGGGATCGGCGAGGATGCGCTGGAGCGGATCTTCGAGCGCTTCTACACCGACCGGCCGCATCAGGGGTTCGGGCAGAATTCCGGACTGGGCCTGTCGATCTCCAAGCAGATCATCGAAGCCCATGGCGGGCGCATCTGGGCCGAGAATCGCCCCGGCGCCGCCGGGCCCGATGGCGAGCCGACGATAGCCGGCGCGCGCTTCGTGGTCAGGCTGCCCGCGCCATGATGACGGCGGCAACAGCGAGCGTGCATGCATCCGCCGTGCTGGTAGGCAAGCGCGCGGTGTTGATTCGCGGGGCTTCAGGCGCCGGCAAATCCCGCCTGGCATTCGATCTGATCCTTGCCGGACGCGCGGGACAATTACCGCCGGCCGTGCTGGTCGGCGACGACCGCGTCCATCTCGAGGCGCGTGGAGGGGAACTCGTGGTCCGCCCGGCGGCCGAACTGGCCGGCCTGATCGAGATTCGCGGGCTCGGGATCCGCACCTGCGACTTCGCACCCGAGGCCGTTGTCGGCCTGGCGGTCGATCTCTCGGCGCCCGATGCGGATCGCCTGCCGCAGCCGGAAGCGCTGTGGACACGAATCCACGGTATTGAAATACCTAGAATTCCCGTGGGAATTGGTTACGCGGCGGCGCCACTCGTCATCGCTGCACTGACCATGACCGCGAATTCACCTTCACCCCGACCTTCGGCTGATTGCCCGAAGGGAATTGGTAACCATATCAGCCCCACTATCGCCACCGAATAGACCGGCCCCGGCTTCCCTCCCTACCGCTAATTTCCGGGAGAATCGCAAAGATCCCCTCTTGCGCGGGGGCTCTGGATGGTCAAAGTGGCGCGTTCGTGCGGTGCACCAAAAAGCACCCGCGAGGAGTTTCCGATGATTGGTCTAGTACTTGTGACCCATGGGCGCCTTGCCGACGAGTTCAAGGCGGCGCTCGAACATGTCATGGGCCCGCAAAAACAAATCGAAGCCGTCACGATCGGTGCCGAGGACGATTCCGATTTATGTCGAAGTGACATTATTGAGGCGGTCAACCGCGTCGACAGTGGCGACGGCGTTGCTATTCTCACCGACATGTTCGGCGGCACGCCCTCCAACCTCGCAATCTCCTGCATGAGCCGTCCCAAGGTGGAAGTGCTCGCGGGCATCAATCTCCCCATGCTGGTCAAGCTTGCCAAGGTTCGCGAGGAGCGCTCGCTCCCCGACGCCATTGCCATGGCCCAGGAAGCCGGCCGCAAATACGTGACCATCGCCAGCCGGGTTCTCGCCGGCAAATGAGCGACGACGGCGCGGCACCCCCCAACGATGCCGGGCCGGATGTCCCGCCGGAAGCGGTGTCCCGCGAACTTCCCATCATCAACAAGCGCGGCCTGCATGCGCGCGCTTCGGCAAAATTCGTCCAGATGGTCGAGCGCTTCAACGCCGAGGTCTGGGTGACCAAGGGCGGCGAAACCGTCGGCGGCACCTCGATCATGGGACTGATGATGCTGTCGGCGGGACCGGGCACATCCATCCTCGTCTCCGCCGTCGGCCCCGAGGCGCAGGCCGCTATCGACGCGATCACCGAACTGGTCGGCAGCAAGTTCAACGAAGAAGGCGTTTGAGCGGCCCTCATCCTTCGAGACGCACGCGAAAACGCGCGCTGCTCAGGATGAGGTTCCAGGTCCTCGCGGTGAGGAGCGCGGCAAGTGCCGCGCGTCTCGAACCATGAGGCCGAGACGCGCGACCAGTCCTACCTCGCCGGCGGCGCGATAAAGACCTTCCAGGTGATCGCCGGTCCCGGCCGTCCCTTGAAGAAGCGCTGCGTGGTGATGGTGAGTTGCTCGGCGTCCCTGCCATTGGCCTTCATCCACGCTTCGCAGATCGGCAGCCGGCCATCGGTGGTATCGCAGACGCCGATGAAGCCGAGC
>JBAQER010000522.1:0-2270 GCA_049286845.1 Bradyrhizobium sp. | reverse complement strand
AAGAACTCAAGGACCGCATCATCGCTGCCATGGATCACTTCAACGAGAACCCGGTCGTTCACACTTGGTCCTACAAGCTTAAAAAGGCCGCGTGATAAGATTCGAACCATGGAAACGCTCGACTAGTCCGGCGCTGGACGCAACGCTCACTCCTAGCTGGATGCCTGCCGTCCATTGACGATGATAAAATACAGATTGCGGACATAGACCACGAGGCCGAGCGCCTGCCCTGCGATGAAGACCGGATCGCGGCGATACAGCGCGTAGATCAGCAGCAGCACACCGCCGCCGATCGAGAAGAACCAGAACGCCACCGGGATCACGCTCTTGCGCGCGCGCTCGGAGGCAATCCATTGCACCACGAAGCGCATGGTGAAGAATGCCTGCGCGACAAATCCCAGGATGACCCAGCCATCGAACTTGATGATGAAGACGTCATGAAGGTAGGCAGCGAGTGTGTTGAACAGGTCAGTCATGACTTGTCACCTCGGTCGCAACGGGCGTCGGCTTCTTGCGGCGGATCAGCCACCACACGCCGGCGAGATCCATGATCCCGATCCATAGCCGATCGAAGAAGCCGTAATTTGACACGCCGGAATGGCGCGGCCGGTCGATCACGTCGACATAGGCGATCTCATAGCCTTCGCGGCGCACCAGCGCCGGCAAAAACCGATGCAGCCCGTCGAAATACGGCATCATCAGGAACACGTCGCGGCGGAACGCCTTCAGGCCGCAGCCGGTGTCACGGGTGCCGTCGCGCAGGATCGCATTGCGCACGCCATTGGCGATGCGCGACTGCAGTTTCTTGAAACCGGTGTCCTTGCGTCCGACCCGCTGTCCGGCAACAAGGCCGATGCGGTCGCCGCCCTTTTCGATCGCCGAAATCAGATCCGGCAGGAACGCCGGATTGTTCTGGCCGTCGCCGTCGAGCGTCGCCACGACGGCGCCGCGCGCGGCGCGGACTCCGCTGCGCACCGCCGCCGATTGCCCGGCCGAGCCCGCATGCCGGATCTGCCGCAAGTTTGCACGCGCCTTCATGATCGCGGTAAGCCGGTCGGCGGTGGCATCGGTCGAGCCGTCATTGACATAGATGATTTCGTAGGCCCATCGGCCGTCGAGCGCGGCGGCGATTTCCGCGATCAGCGGCGCCACGTTGTCGGCCTCGTTGCGCACGGGAACAACGATGGAAACGGCCACTTCTGTCGGATCAGATGAAGGCAAATCGACGCTCATCGTTGGAGTTGGCGTGCAGCTGGAACCGCTGCGCCGGTGCCCCTGCGGCGTCCGCTTCTTATGGGGCGAACGGGCCGCGGGCAACCCTTTTGAGATGCCCCAGCGAGGGTCCCGGAAGCGGCGCGATGGCCCCGTCATGGCGGATGGCAAAACCGAGCCTGCGCGCGGCGAACCAGTAGCGCACGGCCATCGCACCGATCAGGCCGACCAGCGCGCCGGCCACCACGTCGCTCGGGTGATGCGCCAGCAGCACGAGGCGGCTAAGCGCGATCGCGATCGCATACACGATCATCACCAGGCGCGCCTGCGGCCATAGCGCGGAAACCGCGAACGCCAGCGCGAAGCTTGTGACGGCATGACCGGAGGGAAAGCTGGCAAAGGCTTCAGTGCCGCCGAAATGCCTGAAGTTGAAGACATTGGCCTCGCCGCCGACGAACGGCCGGCCGCGCCCGACGATCCATTTGATGAGGTCGCCGACGAGGACCGGCATCAGCACTGCGAAAAACACGAATTGCAGACGGGTGCCGAGACCGAGCAGCATGGATCGCGAATTGCCGCGTAGCGCCGGGGAAACAATCGCAACGACCAACAACAGGCCTGCCAGCGCCCACAGCACATAGGCCGCCTTGCCGAAATCGGTCAGGATGCGGATCGGCCACAGGCTGGCGGTGCCGCGCGGCGGCATCAGCGTGATCTCGCGCGCATCCAGCACGATCATCAGCGCGATGATCGCCGCACTGAGGATGGCGGTGAGCAGCAGGACATGGCGCGCCGATCGCCGCGCCGCCTCGGCGCGGCGCGAATGCGACGGCGAGCGCACGAGCTGTGCCAGCGACCGTCCCGCCACCACATAGAACCGGGAGAAGTAAGTCGGGGATTCGCCGCTACCGGCCTGCACGGACATCTTACTCCGTGCCTTCGGAGCGGAAGATCGCGATCGAAATCGCCCTGCCCTGCGAGATGTTATAGCCATCGATGCGGGTGGCCACGTTATAGCGCAGCCCGATGGCTTCGGCGCGCGCGGCGAAGCTGCGTTC
>JBAQER010000521.1:0-6644 GCA_049286845.1 Bradyrhizobium sp. | reverse complement strand
GCACGGGAGGTCGCAGCATCACTCGCCGAAAGTTCCGCGTTGCGGACCCCGCAGCCGATGACCGCCTGACCGAAAGCACGCGCCATGACAACTCCAGCCTCTCTCCTGCACCCGGAAGCCTTCCTGTCGCCGCTTGCCATTGGCGAAGCGGTGCAGCGCGCGCTCGACGAGGATCTCGGCCGCGCCGGCGACATCACCTCGATCGCCACCATTCCGGAAACGGCGCCGGCCCGCGCCGTCCTGATCGCGCGACAGGTCGGCGTGATCGCCGGATTGCCGCTGGCGGTGGCGACGTTTCAAGAACTGTCGCCGGATCTCCACATCCAGCCGCATTGTCGCGATGGCGCCACCGTTGCGTCAGGCGAGCATGTACTGACGATCTCAGGCCCGGCGCGCGCGGTGCTGGCGGGCGAGCGCACGGCGCTGAATTTCGTCGGTCGGCTATCCGGCATTGCCACCCTCACCGCCGACTATGTCCGCCATACCGCCGGCACCAGGATGCGGATCTGCTGCACCCGCAAGACCACGCCGGGGCTGCGCGCACTGGAGAAATATGCGGTGCGCTGCGGCGGCGGCTTCAACCATCGCTTCGGGCTCGACGATGCGATCCTGATCAAGGACAACCACGTCGCGATCGCCGGCGGCGTGCGGCCGGTGCTGGAACGCGCGCGGGCCCGTATCGGGCATCTCGTCAGGATCGAGGTCGAGGTCGATACGCTGGCGCAACTGCGCGAGGTCCTCGACACCGGCCTCGCCGACGTGGTGTTGCTGGACAATATGGATATCGCCGCGCTGAGCGAAGCGGTGAAGCTCGCAAACGGGCGTGTCGTGCTGGAGGCGTCCGGCGGCGTCACCCGGGATTCGATTGCGAAGATCGCTGCGACCGGCGTCGACTACGCCTCGGCCGGCGCGCTGACGCATTCGGCACCGAATTTCGACGTCGCGCTCGACATCGATGCGTGAATAATAGCTAGCGCTTGGCGCTGGCCTGTTCGGCCGAGCTCTGTGCGGCTTCCGCTAGCTTTGCGGAAATTTCCGCAGTCTGCGCAGTCGAACCCCAGCTCGGGGCCTCGCTGCCGTCGCCCCATGCCCGCGGCCGGTAGAAGGTGTGTACGCCGAATTTGTACAGCCTCTTCATCTCGTTGACCCATGACGGGCGCACCCAATAGGCGTGGTAGTGCGTCGACTTGGCGACTTCAGGCAGCCAGAGTTGACCGTCGAGCATCGCTTTCGCGATTTTCTTGGCGCGGTCCCACATGTCGGGCTCACGCACCACGTCGGCATTGTTGTCGCAGGCGAAAGTGAACTGGCAGGCCAGATGCCGGTGCTTGTTCTGGTAGACCACGCCGCACACGGTATCCGGATATTTGCCGGAGAAGGTGCGGTTCATCACCACTTGCGCCACGGCGATCTGGCCGCGCACGGCCTCGCCGCGCGCCTCGAAGTAAACCGCTTCAGCGAGGCATTTTTCCGATTTGGCGCGCGACTTCTCGTCGAACAGGCCGAGCCGCTCGGCCGGGGTCTTGGCGCGCTGGTTGTCGGAATTGACCTCGCCCTTGGGAGCAACACTCTCGCCGCTCTCGACCTTCTTCGACGGCTCGTCCGCCATCGTCGGCAGCGACGCCATCACCTTCATGTCCGGATCCGGCAGCGCGCCGGGCATCACGATCATCGGTTCCTCGCCGGGCTGCCAGCGTTCGATGCTCTCGGGTGACCCCAGCGACGAACTGCCAAAGAACAGGCTGGAGGTCTTGAACGAGAAAGTGTCGCGCATCGGCGCGGGCTCGACGGCGGCAATAGCGCTGGACGGACCCTTCATGTCGTCGAGCGGCTGGGCTTCGAGCGATAGCGCAACATCGTATTGCGGCAGCGGCGGGGCGCTCAGCGCTTCCGCCAGTTCCGGATCGAGTTTCGCCGGTGCCTCGGCCGGAACGGTGTCGGCGGTCTTGGCGCCCATCACGGATGCATTCGAGGTCGACGGATCTTCGTTGGACGGTGCGGCCTCGGCGGGCGCGGGGGCAACGGGCCCGGGCGTGACGGCGACGAGGCGGTCGCCCTTCAGGGTACGATCGACGCTGGGAAAATCGGAGGCATGATAGCGCGGCGGCGCCACTGCAAGCGGATTGCGCGTCACCGAACCGGTGATGTCGATGCCCTGGTTGTTGAGACTGGCCAGCCGGTAGGTCGGCGCACGCGGCGCCGATGTCCCGATTGGACGACCGAAGCTGTAGGTGGCGACCTGGATATTGCTGGCGGCGGAGAAGACGCGCTTCTGCCAGCGCTCGGCGACGCCCGGCTGCCGGGCCAGCAGTGACGCGATGTCCTGATATCCGATTTCGCTCGGCAACAATGCGAAGATGCAGAGGCCGATTCCGAAGGGCGCGAACCGCGCGCCCTTCGGCCGGTTACGCATTACTAACATCGAGTACGCTCACGCAACGCTTACACCGATCGAACTTCAGTACATCCGTGCAATTCGATCCTTTTTGTTGGTATCTAATTTAGGTTGCGAGGGAGTTAACCGGCGTTGCAGGCGCGATACAGGCAAGAAAACGCTGCGGTTTGCGCGATGCCATCGAAAACCTTGGTAAACAGGCGCTCGAACAAAGTGGTAAATATCGCGTCAACGAAAATGGTGAAGAAAGCAGGCGTGCAAAATTGCTCCGGCAAGAAAATGGCCGGGAAAATCCCGGCCATTTCCGTCTCAGTGGCTGTTGTTGCGTATCACGCCTGGCTGGCGGCAACCTTGCCGAGCGCGGCCTGCGCGGCGGCGAGCCGCGCGATCGGCACGCGGTAGGGCGAGCAGGAAACGTAGTTCAGCCCGATCTCGTGGCAGAACGCGACCGAGGCGGGATCGCCGCCGTGCTCGCCGCAGATGCCGACCTTGATATTCGGGCGGGTCTTGCGCCCGCGCGCCACGCCGATCTTGATCAGCTCGCCGACGCCGGCGCGATCGACCGAGATGAACGGATCGATCTCGAGGATTCCCTTGGCGATGTAGGTGCCGAGGAAGCCCGCGGCGTCGTCACGGCTGATGCCGTAGGTGGTCTGCGTCAGGTCGTTGGTGCCGAACGAGAAGAACTCCGCGGTCTGCGCGATGTCGCCGGCCATCAGGCAGGCGCGCGGCAGTTCGATCATGGTGCCGACCTGGTAGGCGAGCTTCTTGCCGGTTTCCTTCATCACCGACTGCGCGGTGACGTCGATCCGGTTCTTGACCAGGTCGAACTCGGCCTTGGTGGCGATCAAGGGCACCATCACCTCGAGGCCGACCGCCTTGCCGGTGCGCTTTTCCGCCTCGACCGCGGCCTCGAAAATGGCGCGCGCCTGCATCTCGGCGATCTCCGGATAGGCGATGGCGAGCCGGCAGCCGCGGAAGCCGAGCATCGGGTTGAATTCGGCGAGATCCCGGGCGCGATCGGCCAGCCGCCGCGGATCGGTGTTCATCGCGCGTGCGACTTCCTCGATCTCGGCCTGGGTATGCGGCAGGAATTCATGCAGCGGCGGATCGAGCAGCCGGATCGTCACCGGCAGGCCCTTCATGATCTCGAACAGCTCGACGAAGTCCGCCCGCTGCATCGGCAGCAGCTTGGACAGCGCGGCGCGGCGGGTCTGCTCGTCCTCGGCGAGAATCATCTCGCGCACGGTGCGGATCCGGGTTTCCTCGAAGAACATGTGCTCGGTGCGGCAAAGACCGATGCCCTCGGCGCCGAACTTGATCGCGGTGCGCGCGTCGTCCGGCGTGTCGCCGTTGACGCGAACGCCGAGCTTGCGGACCTGGTCGGCCCAGCCCATCAGCGTGCCGAACTCGCCGGAGAGTTTCGGCTCGATCATCGGCATCCGCCCGGCCAGCACCTGGCCCAGCGATCCGTCGATGGTGATGACGTCGCCGGTCTTGAAGGTGCGCGAGCCGATGCTCATGGTGCCGCGGCCGTAATCGACGCGGATCGAGCCGCAGCCGGAGACGCAGGGCTTGCCCATGCCGCGCGCGACCACCGCAGCGTGCGAGGTCATGCCGCCACGGGTGGTGAGAATGCCTTCGGCCGCGTGCATGCCGTGAATGTCTTCCGGGCTGGTCTCGACCCGCACCAGAATGACCTTGTGACCGTCGGCCTGCAGCTTGGCGGCTTCATCGGAGGAGAACACGATCTCGCCGGCGGCAGCACCCGGCGAGGCCGGCAGGCCGGTGGCGATGACGTCGCGCTTGGCGGCGGGATCGATGGTCGGATGCAGCAACTGGTCGAGCGAGGCCGGATCGATCCGCGTCACCGCTTCCTTCCTGGAGATCAGTCCTTCATTGGCGAGCTCGACGGCGATACGCAGCGCCGCCTTGGCGGTGCGCTTGCCGCCGCGGGTCTGCAGCATCCACAGCTTGCCCTGCTCGACCGTGAACTCCATGTCCTGCATGTCGCGGTAGTGCTTTTCCAGCAGCGTGTAGATCCGCGTCAGTTCCTTGAACGCTGCCGGCATCGCGATTTCCATCGATGCCTTGTCGGAGCCGGACTCCTTGCGCGCATATTCGGTGATGTCCTGCGGCGTGCGAATGCCCGCCACCACGTCCTCGCCCTGCGCGTTGATCAGGAACTCGCCGTACAGCTTGCTCTCGCCGGTCGAGGGATTGCGCGTGAACGCAACGCCGGTCGCCGAGGTCTCGCCCATATTGCCGAACACCATCGCCTGCACGTTGACCGCGGTGCCCCAGGATTCCGGAATGTCGTGCAGCCGGCGGTAGGTCACCGCGCGCGCATTCATCCAGGACGAAAACACCGCGCCGATCGCGCCCCACAACTGGTCGTGCGGATCCTGCGGGAAATCCTTGCCGGTTTCGCGCGCCACCGCGTCCTTGTAGCGGCCGACCAGATCGACCCAGTCGTCGCCGGTGAGGTCGGTGTCGAGCGCGTAGCCCTGGCTGTCCTTGAAGGTATCGAGGATGTCCTCGAAGTGGTGATGCTCGAAGCCGAGCACCACGTCGGAATACATGGTGATGAAGCGGCGGTAGCTGTCATAGGCGAAGCGGCGATCGCCCGACAGTTCGGCCAGCGCTTCCACCGTCTTGTCGTTGAGGCCGAGATTGAGCACGGTATCCATCATGCCCGGCATCGAGGCGCGGCCGCCGGATCGAACCGACACCAGCAGCGGATTCTTCGAATCGCCGAACGCCTTGCCGGTCAGCTTGCCGACATAATCGAGCGCCTTTTCGACCTGCGCCTTCAAATCCTTCGGATAGGATTTGTCGTGCGCGTAGAAATAGGTGCACACCGAGGTCGGAATGGTGAAGCCGGGAGGCACCGGCAGGCCCAGATTGGCCATCTCGGCGAGGTTGGCGCCCTTGCCGCCGAGCAGATCGCGCAGGCCCGCTTTGCCCTCCGCCCTGCCGTCGCCAAAGGTGAACACCCACTTGCCGGCTTTCGGCGCGGATGCCGCGGACTTGCTTACCGCCGCCTTTTTGGCGGCTTTCGGCACCGGCTTGACCGGGCTCTTCTTCAGCGCCTTGCGGGCGCGGGCCGGCGGAGCGGCCTTGGCCCGGGCGGGCATGGAGGGCTTTGATTTTACTGCGGTTTTCTTGAGCTTCGATGCGGCTTTGGCCATGACTGCAGATAATCCGCGAGAGGAATGGGAGTTGCGCGCCTTACACCACTTTGGGCGGTCCCGCGCAAGCCGCGAGTTCCCGGTTTGAACGCTACATTCGAAGCATCTTGAACAAGCCGAGCCCCGCCAAACCGATGAAGATCAGATAGATCGCGACCACGAGGTTGAGGAAGCGCGGCATGATCAAAATGAGAACGCCGGCGATCAGCGCCACGATGGGCTGAATATGGACAGCTGTAATGGTCATTGAAATCTCTCCGGATGGCGCTGAGTGGGGAAATCGAATCGAGGCGGGGATATTTTATCCTGCGGCACGGTTCCACGATAGCAGACGCCGGCTGCTTCTACCGGTTCCGGCGCTCACGAAAAAATGCCGAAATTTGCAGCGGTGAACTGCCGTCTTTCTCCGGAACAATGCCGCGCGCGATGAATTGGATCGGCTTGCATGCTGTGCAAGGCCAGCGTGCATCACGTCGGAAGGAGTTGTCATGCGGAACAAAATACTTGCCATTGCCGCCGTCGCGGGCGCCCTCGGCGGACCGGTCGCGGCGCAGGCACAGAACGAAATCACCACGGGCGTCGTTCGCGGCGGCACCGTGATCATCAACGATGCCGACGGCATCGCCGTCGATCGGCGTCCGGCGTTTCGCGAATATGTCATTCGCGAGCGCGTGCCGACCTACACCATTCCGGATCGCGTGGTGGTCGGCGGTATCCTGCCGGAAGCCGGCATCACCTACTACGACGTGCCGCAGACCTATGGCGCGACGCCCTATCGCTACACCGTGGTGAACGGCCGGACCGTTCTGGTCGAGCCGCGCAGCCGCCGCATCGTTCAGGTGGTCGATTAGAGTTGAGATCACCCGAACGACTTGTCCGGAGGCCCGCAGCGGCACTTTTCGGACATCAAGGCCTCGCCCGGTCTCCCCCGCCGGGCGGGGCTTTTGGTTTTGAACGTTTCGGCTTGAGCGCGCACGTTCCTGAACGATGAGGCTGACCCCGGATTCCCTCAACTGGTGATGCGACCGCGATAGTGATTCATCGGTCGTCGCCCGGCT
>JBAQER010000520.1:0-14503 GCA_049286845.1 Bradyrhizobium sp. | reverse complement strand
GCGTAATCGGCGGAATGCCCTCGCCGTCGATGGTCACGGCGTTGGTGACCCCCATCACCTGTGCGATCGAGGACGTCTTCGGCACCATGGTCGGATGCACGCGCTGCTCGATCCCCTTGGCGGTGCGCACCGCGACCCCGAGCAGCTTGACGCGGTAGCCGAGCTCATCCGCGGCGCGCAGATCTTCCGGCGCGATCGAGGAAATGCCTTCGACATAGACCGCGCCCTGCGCCACCTTGGTGCCGAAGGCGAGACTGGCCAGAATGGCAAGCTTCTGCGCAGTGTCGTGACCGTCGACGTCGAACGACGGATTGGCCTCGGCATAGCCGAGGCGCTGCGCGTCCTTCAGGCATTCGGCGAACGACAACCCCTCCTGTTCCATCCTCGTCAGGATGTAATTGCAGGTGCCGTTGAGAATGCCGTAGACCCGATTGATACCTGTGCCGGCAAGGCCTTCGCGCAGGGTCTTGACCACCGGAATGGCGGCGCCGACCGCCGCCTCGAAATTCAGCGCGCCGCCATGTTTTTCGGCGGCATGGGCCAGGCGCAATCCATGCTTGGCGATCAGCGCCTTGTTGGCGGTCACCACCGACTTGCCGGATTTCAGCGCCGCCTCGATTGCCGACAGCGCGGGATCGCCGGAGCCGCCCATCAATTCGACGAAGCAATCGATGCCGGGGTCGCTGGCCAGCGCCAGCGGGCTCCTGGCCCATTCGATGCCGCGCAGGTCGAGCTTGCGCTTCTTCACCTTGGAACGCGCGGTGACGGCGACTACGCGCACGCCGCGTCCGCAGCGCGCCGACAGCGCCCGGCTCTGCTCTTCGATGAGGCGGACGACTTCGGCGCCAACAGTGCCGAGCCCCGCAATACCCACTTTCAGGGGTGCGACCATGAGGAAGAAGACCTGCCGAGGAGACTTGAACTAAGCATGATCTGGTCCGAAAACCGGAAGTCCACTTTTCGGGATCATGCCTACCGCCGGTTGGCGAGAGGAACCACGTTGTGCAACGTTTCAATGCCGCTTTCAAGGAAGCGGCGCACGCCGCGGGCGGCCTGGCGGATCCGTTGCTCGTTTTCCACCATCGCGATGCGGACATAGCCCTCGCCGTGCTCGCCGAAGGCGACCCCCGGCGACACCACCACGCCCGATTTCTCGACCATCAGGGTCGCGAACTGCATGCTGCCGACGTCGCGGAACGCCTTGGGCAGCGGCGCCCAGGCGAACATCGAGGCTTCCGGCGGCGGAATGTCCCACCCTGCCCGGCCGAACGATTCCACCAGCGCGTCGCGGCGCTTGCGATAGGTTTCCCGCATCTCGCGGATGCAGTCGTCCGGACCGTTCAATGCCGCGGTCGCGGCCACCTGGATCGGCGTGAACGCGCCATAATCCAGATAGGATTTCACCCGCGCCAGTGCGGCGATGATGCGGTCATTGCCGACGGCAAAGCCCATCCGCCAGCCGGCCATCGAGAACGTCTTCGACATCGAGGTGAATTCCACGGTCACGTCGATCGCGCCGGGAACCTGCAGCACCGAGGGCGGCGGGTTGTTGTCGTCGAAGTAGACTTCCGCATAAGCGAGATCCGACAGGATGAAGATCTCGTGCTTCTTCGCGAACGCGACCAGATCCTTGTAGAAATCGAGGCTCGCGACGTAGGCGGTCGGATTGGACGGATAGCAGACCACCAGAGCCAGCGGTTTCGGGATCGAATGGACGATGGCGCGTTCCACCGCCTCGAAGAATTGCGGGGTCGGTTCCGACGGAACCGAACGGATCACGCCACCGGCCATCAGGAAGCCGAAGGCATGGATCGGATAGCTCGGATTGGGACACAGAATGACGTCCCCGGGTGCGGTGATGGCCTGCGCGACGTTGGCGAACCCCTCCTTCGAGCCCAGGGTGGCGACGATCTGGGTCTCCGGATTGAGCTTCACGCCGAAGCGGCGGCCGTAATAGGCGGCCTGCGCCTTGCGCAAGCCGGTAATGCCGCGCGAGGCCGAGTAGCGGTCGGTCCGCGGCTTGCCCAGGGTTTCCTTGAGCTTTTCGATCACATGGGGCGGCGTCGACAGGTCGGGATTGCCCATACCGAGATCGATGATATCGGCGCCGGCATTCCGCGCGGCCGCCTTGGCCCGGTTGACCTGCTCGAACACGTAAGGCGGCAAACGGCGGATGCGGTAAAATTCTTCCATCGGTCTCATAGCTCCGGAAGCGGGTCGCGGCAGGGATCGCCAGCGTAGCTTGCAGCGGAACTCGATTCCGCGCAGAAAGCACGCTCAATCAATGATTTAGGTCAAATTCCGCACCAAACCATTGAATCGGGGTTGTTTTACCACGCAAGCGCCGCTGCGCCAGCCGTAATAGCGCGCACTTGTTCACTTTGCGGCGGAGTTTTTCGCGGCGGAGGCCTGCCGGTCCCGAGCAGCGGCCAATTCGCGCTGGATCTGGGCCTGCGCGGCGGGCGGCAGCGCGGCCTCCTCGCGATCGGGAGGCAGATCATGGACCGAGAGATAGGCGCCGGCTTCCTTCGGCCGCGCCGGTGCATCGGCCGGGGTGCCGACCAGCGGCAGATCGGCGATCGACGTCGAGCAGCCACCGAGCGCGAGCGCCGACAGCAGCAGCGCTCCCACTGCAATTGCCCTCATGTGCCGATTGGCCGTCATCCGTTCGAACATCCCTGGTCAGCTCTTAAGCCGCTGGTATGAGCCTTGCAGCGACAAAACGTCTTGTTCTTCTGATCTGGCTCAATCGTTCAAACCATTGTCGCCCGAAACGATTAAAGCCGAAACAACGAAGCGAAGCGTTGGGGCCTCAATATGTCGGAACCAAGAAATTCTATCGCAGTGCAACAGCGCGGGTGCGGAAGATTAACCGCAAAGCCGTCCGCGCCGATTGCGCGCGGTGACGAACTTGAAATGAATCGATAGTGTTCGCCCATGAGTGAAGTCACGACCGAGACCCAGGCTGCGAGGAAATTCGACCCTGAAGCCTTCGCCATGAACCTTGCGAAGGCGCTGGAGAGCAGCGGCCAGGCGCTCGCGGCCTATCTGAAGCCGCGCGAGAACGGCGAAGCCAAGGACAAGCCGCCGAGTGAACTCAACGAGGTGATCAAGACCTTCACGGCAGTGGCGGAATACTGGCTGTCGGACAACGACCGATCGACGGACCTGCAGGCCAGGATCGCCAAGGACTATCTCGATCTGTGGGGCTCGTCGGCGCGCCGGCTTGCCGGCGAGGAAGCGAAGCCTGCGATCGAACCCTCGCCGCGCGACAAGCGCTTCCAGGACCCGGAGTGGAAATCGAACCAGTTCTTCGATTTCGTGATGCAGCTCTATCTGCTGACCTCGCAGTGGGCGCAGGACCTGGTACAGAACGCCGACGGCCTCGATCCGCATACCCGCAAGAAGGCCGAGTTCTACGTCAAGCAGATTACCAACGCGCTGGCGCCGTCGAATTTCGTCCTCACCAATCCGGAAGTGCTGCGCGAGACGCTGACGTCCAATGCCGGCAATCTGGTGCGCGGCATGAAGATGCTGGCCGAGGACATCGAGGCCGGCCGCGGCACGCTCCGGATCCGGCAGTCCGACCCCTCCAATCTCGAGGTCGGCGTCAACATGGCGACGACGCCGGGCAAGGTGATCTTCCAGAACGAATTGATGCAGCTGATCCAGTACACGCCGACGACGGGAACCGTGCTGCGCACGCCGCTCCTGGTCGTGCCGCCATGGATCAACAAGTTCTACATCCTCGATCTCAAGCCGGAGAAATCCTACATCAAGTGGTGCGTCGATCAGGGCATCACCGTGTTCGTGATCTCGTGGGTCAACCCGGACAAGAGGCTCGGCCAGAAGACCTTCGAAGACTACATGAAGGAAGGCCCGCTGACGGCGATGGACGTCATCGAAAAGGTGACGGGCGAGTTGAAGGTTCATACCGCTGGCTATTGCGTCGGCGGCACCCTGCTCGCCTCGACGCTGGCATGGCTTGCGGAAAAGCGCCGCGTGCGCGTGACATCCGCCACCTTCTTTGCGGCCCAGGTCGACTTCACCCATGCCGGCGACCTCCTGGTGTTCGTCGATGAAGACCAGATCTCGGCGCTGGAGCGCGACATGCGGGCAGCGGGCGTGCTCGAAGGCAGCAAGATGGCGATGGCCTTCAACATGCTGCGCTCCAACGACCTGATCTGGCCCTATGTCGTCAGCAATTACCTGAAGGGACAGCCGCCCTCCTCATTCGATCTGCTGCACTGGAATTCGGATGCGACGCGGATGCCGGCGGCAAACCATTCCTATTACCTGCGCAACTGCTATCTGGAGAACCGGCTGTCGGCCGGCACCATGGTGCTCGACAACACGCTGCTCGACCTGTCGAAGGTGAAGGTGCCGGTCTACAATCTGGCAACCCGCGAAGATCACATCGCGCCGGCGGAGTCGGTGCTGTACGGATCGCAGTTCTTCGGCGGGCCGGTGAAATACGTGCTGTCCGGGTCCGGACATATCGCCGGCGTGGTCAACCCGCCGGCGTCGGGCAAATACCAGTACTGGACCAACGACAATATCAAGGACACCACGCTCGCGGACTGGCTCAAGGGCGCGCAGGAGCACAAGGGCTCGTGGTGGCCGGACTGGCGCCAATGGCTCGAGAGCATCGACGCCGAGACAGTGCCGGCGCGGCAGGTCGGCAGCGACGCGCTGCCGCCGATCGAGGACGCGCCGGGCAGCTACGTCCGGGTTCGCGCGTAGACGGGGTCTAGACAATTAAGTGAGGGCGGCGGCGGCCGATAGACTTGCAAGCGACCGAGAATTTTGATTGTCTACCCTTAACGCCAGCCGTTCCGGCTGGCGTTTTTGCGTGTTGCGCCAGCCCCCGCGGCTGGCTTTGTCGTCTCTGACAAACGCGCATTCGATAACACCTCTCGTCTCTCCCTATTGAAAGTGTTCGCGGTCACTGCTGCTGCGGGCGCGAAACCTGCTGGAACTGTTCCGGAAAGCACCCATCATGCTCGACCCGATGCTGCGCGCTGATTGCGCGCGATGCGCGGCGCTTTGCTGCGTTTATCTCGCTTTCGATCGCTCCGAACTGTTCGCAATCGACAAAGCCTCCGGCGAACCCTGTCCACACCTGGTTTCGGATTGCCGCTGCGCCATCCACGCGGAACTGAACCGCTGCGGGTTCGGCGGCTGCGCGCGCTATGACTGCCTGGGTGCCGGCCAACATGTGGTCCAGCACCTGTTTGGCGGGCGTTCCTGGCAGGAAAATCCCGAACTCACCCGGCCGATGCTGGAGGCATTCAGGGCAATGCGCGGAGTCCATGAGCTGCTGCATCTACTACACATGGCCGGCCGGCTGCCGCTGACGACGGCGCAAGCGGTTGCACGCGACGAACTCAGAAATCGATTGCTGCCGGCTCACGGCTGGACGCTCGAGCTGCTGGCTGATTTCGAGTGTGGCCCCCTATCGACCGAAGTCCGGCAGTTCCTGTCGACGCTGCGCGATTGCGTTCCGCCGCAGCGCCGGCCCGACACGGTGTTGTCACGCCAAGGCGTTTCGGAAGGGACATCGATGGAATGAGGCAGGCGCCAGCGGCAATGCCTGTCCACCAAACGCCTCGTCAACCGCATTGGCGTCGTCACAACAAGCGTCTATGATTTGACCGAATGCCGTTGATCAAGATCGGGCGCAGCTTTCTCTGATCGGGACGTTGAGCGCCCGGATTAAGCACTGGAAGGGAACATCTGATGACGCGCGAACTGTTCTGGCTGACGCTGACGGTGATTTTGACGGGGTTGATGTGGATCCCGTACGTGCTCAACCGCTGCCAGGTGCGCGGCCTCATGGGCGCGATGGCCAATCCGTCGCGCAACGACAAGCCGCATGCGGAATGGGCCAATCGCATGATGTTCGCGCATGACAACGCGGTCGAGAACCTCATCATCTTTGCGCCGCTGGTGCTGATCCTCAACTCGATCGATTATTCGACCAAATGGACCGTTCTGGCCTGCGCAGTGTATTTCTGGTCGCGCGTCGCGCACCTGATCGTCTACACGCTCGGCCTGCCGGTGTTCCGCACACTGGCTTTCACCGTCGGCTTCTTCGCCCAGGCCGCGCTGGCGCTGGCGATCTTCAAGGTGCTTTGATCTTCGTACCCCGGACGCGGTGCAGCGTGTAACGCTGCTCCGCCGAGCCGGGACCCACTCTCTTGCACAGCTATGACGATCGGCCCCGGCACCGCATGCGCGCTGCGCTGTGTCCGGGGCACTCCGCTCACGGGAACAGCGCGATCTGCTCCAGCCCGGCGGTTTCCGGGAGCCCGAACATCAGGTTCATGTTCTGGATCGCCTGCCCGGCCGAACCCTTCACCAGATTGTCGAGCACCGAAATGACGATGGCGCGGTTCTTGATGCGGTCGTCGAACACGCCGACCTGCACATAGTTCGAACCGCGCACGTTCTGGGTCTGCGGCATTGCGCCCTTCCTCGCCACATGCACGAACGGCTCGTCCTTGTAGGCCGCCGTCAGCGCTGCCCTCAGATCGTCCGGGCTGGCGCCATTGAGCTTGACATAGGACGTGCAGAGTTCGCCCCGGCTCATCGGAATGAGATGCGGCGTGAAATTGACGGTCACATTGCTGCCTGCGGCGACGCCGATCTCCTGCTCGATCTCCGGCGAGTGCCGGTGGGTGCCGACCGAATAGGGCGAAAGTCCCTCGCCGGCTTCGCTGAACAGCGTGTTCTGCTTGAGGCCGCGGCCGGCACCGGTGACGCCCGACTTCGCGTCGATGACGATGTCGTCGACGTCGATCAGTTTTGCCTTCGCGAGCGGGACCAGCGCCAGCAGTGCTGCAGTCGGATAGCAGCCGGGACAAGCGACGAGCCGCGCCGCCGCGATCTTCTCGCGATAGAATTCGGTCAGGCCATAGACGGCCTCACCCTGAAGCTTTGGCGCGCGGTGCTCGTGGCCGTACCATTGCGCGTAGGTGTTCATGTCGCGGAGCCGGAAATCGGCCGACATGTCCAGGATCTTGATCTTGGGATTGGCCGCCAGCACGGCGGCGATGATCTCCTGCGTGGTACCGTGCGGCAGCCCGCAGAACACCGCGTCGAGCTTGCTCCAGTCGACCTTTTCCCATTCCACCAGCTTCGGCAGGTCGAGCATGAAGAAATGCGGAAACACCTCGTCCATCGCCTTGCCGGCATGGGTGTTGGCGGTGAGTGCGGTGATTTCGGCATTAGGGTGCCGCGCCAGCAGGCGCACCGCGTCGGCTCCGGTGTAGCCGGAGGCGCCGAGAATGCCGATCTTCTTCTTGCTGCTCATCACTTCGCTCCTTCTGACGTCGTCTTAGCATTCAATGGTGTCGTCTGGCTCTCGAACAATTGCGGACGCAATGCGCGCATTTCATTTGCCAGAACCTGCGCCGCGGCCTCCGGCTGCCGGGACAGCCCGGCCGCAATCGCCACATGGTCGGCGTCGGATTTGTGCTGGTTGAGCTTGAAACTGCCCTCGACCTCTTCGACCGTCATGACCAGACCCACGATCGCCTTCTTCATCGTATCCAGGCGGCCTGCCGTCATCTTCGAGGACAGCCATGGCGGTTTCGGCGCCAGCCAGCTTTCGAACCTGGCGCTCAGCGCGTCGAGATGCCGGCCGAGTTCATCGCCGGACAACGGCCGCACGGTGCCGGTGAGATGCACCGCCTGGTAAAGCCAGGTCGGCACCTGATCCGGCGAGGCGTACCAGTCTGGCGACACATAGGCATCGGCGCCGTTGACGGCCATCAGCCAGAACGAGGCCCCGTCCGCAAGGCTCGCCAGCGGATTGTGGCGCGCGACGTGAAACAGCGCCTGCGGCGTGCCGTCGTCGGCCGAGGTAAGGTAGAACGGCAGCGAGGACGCGACCGGCAGCGAGCCGTTCCACGCGCAGACCGTGCCGAATCCGCGCGCTTCCGCGAAGGCGAGGCTTGCGGCGCGATCGGTCTTGAACATGGGAGGCGTGTACATCTTCGGACTCCGGCTTGACGTTGGGAGCCGCCGGGTCAGATCACGCTGCAGTGAAAGAAAATGCCGCGGACCGGATCCGGCGGCAGGGGCGACGATCTCAGACGCAAACGTCCGCCCATACCGCGAAAGTGCGGCGGCGGCGAGCGAAGACGATGGTCGCGGCGTTGATCATGGGGCGGGGCTATAAGGCCGGGCCGTTCCATGGTCAAGCCAAAACACAAAGGCCGCCCCAGCGGACGGCCTTTGCTCAGACGCGACTACGGCCGGCCGGTTCAGATCACCGGGCTCCACGGAGCCGGCACCAGCCGGTAACCGTTGCCATCCTTCTCGACATAACCGTTGGCGGGGAACGGATAATGGAAGCCCTGCACCCGCATCTTGTCGGCGACCAGCATGTCGTAAACCTTGCGGCGGGTGGCTTCCGCCATGGCCGGATCCTGATCGAACATCAGGTGCCAGCCGGGATTGGTGACGAACAGCGAGGGGTGGTTGGTGACATCGGACTGGATGAATACCTTGTCGGATCCCGATGACAGAATGAACGAGGTGTGCCCCGGCGTGTGGCCGAAGGAAGCCACCGCGAGCAGTCCGGGCGCGACGTCCTTGCCCATTTCATAGGGCGTGACTTTCTTCTTGAGTCCCGCTTCGAACACGCGGCGGGCATTCTTGAATACGGCCTCCATTCGACCCGCGGGCGCACGGCTCATCTCGCCGTCGTCCATGAAATATTTCCATTCCCCTGCCGGCACCAGCACTTCGGCATTCGGGAATGCCGGCCCATTGTCCGCCGTGAGCAGGCCGTTGATGTGGTCGCCGTGGAAATGCGAAATCACCACGATGTCGACGGCCTTCGGGTCGAAGCCGGCGGCCGCCATGTTGCTGGCGAACTGCCCGACATTGCCCTTGCTCGAGGCGAAGGCGCCCGGGCCGTTGCCGGTATCGACGACGACCAGCTTGCCGCCGGTATTGATCACCAGCGGCGCGAAGTGGATGCTCATCTTGTCCTTCGGCAGGAACGCCTTTTCGAGCGCGGCGTTGACTTCATCCTTCTTGGCATTGAGCACGAAGGTATCGCCGAGCGGGAATGTGTTCACACCGTCGGAAATCGCGTTCACCTGCGCATCGCCGACCTTGTAGCGGTAATAACTCGGCGCCTGCTTGTCGGCCAACGGCGCGGCCGCCCTGGCGGGCGCCTTTGGCAAAAAGGGTGAGGCCGCGAGGGCTGCGGATCCGGCAAGTGCATGACGTCGTGTCAGTTCCATAGTGTCCTCCCTGTGAGACGGTGACTGCAGGATTCCCCGCTTCTAGGCATCGTGTCGGGGCGCTCGTTACCAGTGTTCCGAGCGCAATTCACGCCGGCGCGGGCGCAACGCACGGTATTCAAGGGGCTAACACCCCCGCACCCGCCTTATTCCGGCCGGCCGGAATGCCGCGCTATACCGCCCGCCACAGCCATCCTGCGATCAGCGCCATCACGTCGCCAAACAACAGCAGCACCGCCGACCAGACCAGCGCGGATACGAAATTGGCGATTTGAAATTGCCAGTAAGGCATCTCGAATATGCCGGCTGCGAGCGGCACCGAAGCCCGCAGCGGCCCGAAAAATCGCCCGATGAAAATGCTCGGTACGCCCCAGTCTTTCACAAAAACCTCGCCGCGCTCCAGGATCCCCGGGTAGCGCGACAACGGCCACATCTCGGCGACGTGTTCCTTGTATCGAAAGCCAAACCAATAAGAGACCCAATCCCCGAGTGCAGCACCGATCCCGCCGGCCAGCCACACTGGCCAGAAGCTGATGCCGCTGACCCCGATCAGCGCACCGATCGCAACCAAAGCCCCCCAGGCCGGGACCACCAGCGAGATGAAAGCGATCGATTCGCCGAATGCGAGCAGGAGCACGATGGGAGCGGCCCAGGCCTGATGATCGCGCACGAAGTCAGCCAAAGCGCGCGTAAAATCTTCCATGTCCAGAGGGCCTTCCCCGGCTGCCAGCCTGATCGAGCGGGACAATTGGACCTTTCCGGGATTCCAATGCCTGAGGACAGGTAAGCCAACCCCTTCCGTGACATCAAGTCACAAAGGCGGGGACTGTGCGTGAGCCGCGGGCTCTCCCGACGACTTTCATCATTTCCCCAGACAAAACAGGGAAAGACGGACCGCGCGGGCCTGAGATGGCCTGACAGCCTTGCGCATGCTACCCGGCGGCGGACGTGATCACGCGCCCGCCGTCACTTTTTACGCTCATCCGTGGCATAGTCAAAGCAACCGATTCGCCGCGCCCGATGCGCGCGCAACACATGAAGAGCCATGTCCAAGCCATTGAAATCTGCAGCAAAAATCAAAGCCGGCAACGATCTTTTCGAGACGTCGACCGCGAAGGGCCGCGCACCGCTCAAGGTCGCCTCGCGCGCCTCGAGCGCCGAAGCCGGCTACACCGCAGCCGATATCGAGGTGCTCGAAGGCCTCGAGCCCGTGCGCCGCCGGCCCGGCATGTATATCGGCGGCACCGACGAGAAGGCGCTGCACCACCTGTTCGCGGAAGTGATCGACAATTCGATGGACGAGGCGCTGGCGGGCCATGCCTCCTTCATCGAGGTGGAGCTTTCCGCCGACGGGTTTCTGACCGTGTCGGACAACGGCCGCGGCATCCCGGTCGACCCGCATCCCAAATTTCCGAAGAAGTCCGCGCTCGAAGTCATCATGTGCACGCTGCACTCTGGCGGCAAATTCGACTCCAAGGTCTATGAGACGTCAGGCGGTTTGCACGGCGTCGGCGTGTCCGTGGTGAACGCGCTGTCCTCGCGGCTCGAGGTCGAGGTCGCCCGCAGCCAGAAGCTCTATCGGATGAGTTTCGAGCGCGGCCATCCCAAGGGCAAGATCGAGGATCTCGGCAAGATCAACAACCGCCGCGGCACCCGCATCCGCTTCAAGCCGGATACCGAGATTTTCGGCGCCAAGGCCGCCTTCAAGCCGCAGCGGCTGTTCAAGATGGCGCGCTCCAAGGCCTATCTGTTCGGCGGCGTCGAAATCCGCTGGCGCTGCGATCCGGCCTTGCTGAAGGGCCTCGAGGGCGTGCCGGCCGAGGACACCTTTCATTTCGCCGGCGGATTGAAGGATTACCTCGCCGCGGCCGTTCATGCCGACACGCTGGTGCATCCGGATATCTTCTCCGGCAAGTCCGGCCGGGTCGGCGCCCACGGCGCCTGCGAATGGGCCGTGGCGTGGACCGCGGACGCCGACGGTTTCCTGTCCTCCTATTGCAACACCGTGCCGACGCAAGATGGCGGCACCCACGAATCCGGCATGCGCAGCGCGCTGTTGCGCGGCCTGAAGGACCACGCCGAACGCGTCGGCCAGGGCAAGCGCGCCGCTTCCATCACCTCGGAAGACGTCATGGTCGGCGCCGCGGTGATGCTCAGCGTGTTCGTGCGCGAGCCGGAATTCCAGGGCCAGACCAAGGACCGCCTCGCCACCGCCGAAGCCCAGCGCATCGTCGAGCAGGCGATCAAGGATCCGTTCGACCACTGGCTGTCGGGCAATCCGCTGCAGGCCAACAAGCTGCTGGATTTCGTCATCGAGCGCGCCGACGAGCGGCTGCGCCGTCGCGCCGAGAAGGAAATCTCGCGCAAGACCGCGGTGAAGAAACTGCGCCTGCCCGGCAAGCTCTCCGACTGCACCAATACCGCAGCCGAAGGTTCGGAACTGTTCATCGTCGAGGGCGACAGCGCCGGCGGCAGCGCCAAGCAGGCGCGCGACCGCAAGACCCAGGCGATCCTTCCCTTGCGCGGCAAGATCCTCAACGTCGCCTCCGCCACCAAGGACAAGCTCACCGCCAATGCGCAGCTTGCCGACCTGATGCAGGCGATCGGCTGTGGCACCGGCGCGAACTACCGCGAAGAGGATCTGCGCTACGCCCGCATCATCGTCATGACCGACGCCGACGTCGACGGCGCGCATATCGCTTCGTTGCTGATTACGTTCTTCTACCGGCAGATGCCGCGGCTGATCGACGAGGGCCACCTTTATCTCGCGGTGCCGCCGCTCTACCGCCTCACCCACGGTTCAAAGACGGTCTACGCCCGCGACGACGCCCACAAGGACCAGCTCCTGAAGAGCGAGTTCAACGCCAACGCCAAGGTCGATGTCGGCCGCTTCAAGGGCCTCGGCGAAATGATGCCGGCGCAGCTGAAGGAAACCACCATGGATCCGGCCAAGCGGACCTTGCTGCGCGTAGTGCTGTTGGCCGACGACCGCGAGGGCACCGCCGATTCGGTTGAGCGGCTGATGGGCACCAAGGCGGAAGCGCGCTTTGCCTTCATTTCCGACAAGGCCGAATTCGCCAGCGAGGATTTGCTGGACGTTTAGAGGCCCAGGACCGCCAGGCCAGCCACCCGCGACGGCCAGATTCCGCCATCCCCCTGCGAATTTGCCGCCTTTTTGGGCTTTTCCCGCTTGGCGGGTTTTCCAGCGTGTGTGCTCCCCCTGCAACAGCATTTTGGACGGAACTGCGTATAGTCTGCCTACAAGGTTTACGGGAATCGGTGCAGAGGCACCCGCGCGGTCGGTTTCGAACGCTCAATATTGGGGAATTGAAAATGAAGAAATTAGTACTCGCCCTGACCGCGATTGCGGCATTTACCGCCCCGGCTCTCGCAGCCGACATGGCTACCAAGGCCCCGCTGCGGGCTGCTCCCGTTGCATATGCCCCGTCCTGGACCGGCTGCTACATCGGCGGCGGCGGCGGCTACGGTATGTGGAACCAGGAAAACACCCGTTACATTGATGGTCCGCCGCGGACTCTGGTTTCCGCCGAAACGACGGCCGGCGGTCGCGGCTACTTCGGCACCATCGGCGGTGGCTGCGACTACCAGTTCTCGGCCGCAGGCGCGCAGTTCGTGGTCGGCGCCTTCGCCGACTACGACTTCGCGAGCATCAAAGGCCAGCTTGGTACGCTCAACGCTGCTATCGTCGGCGAAGAGAAGATGAGCTCGGCCTGGGCGGTCGGCGGCCGTATCGGCTGGCTGGCGTTCCCGCAGCTTCTGACCTATTTCTCGGGCGGTTACACTGAGGCGACCTTCGACCGGATCAACTTCAACTTCGCCGGCGCCCCGTTTGGAACTGCCAACACCTACCTCGACAAGGCGACCTACAAGGGTTGGTTCCTCGGAGCCGGCGACGAATACGCGCTGAGCTTCCTGCCGGGCCTGTTCTGGAAGACCGAATACCGCTTCTCGGAATTCGATCTCCGGAACAACCCCTTCAGGAACGCCACCACCAATGCTCTGAACGGCGACTCGCTGGACTCCAAGAAGTACACGCACACCATCCGCAGCGAGCTGGTCTACCGCTTCAACTGGGGTGGCCCGGTCGTCGCGAGGTACTGACCTCTCCCGAGAGTGAACAACTTAAAAGCCCCGGCATATTGCCGGGGCTTTTTTGTACCCATGAGGTCTGTGAGCGCCCCACCGGGAAGCCTCCGGCACCCGGCCCCTTGCCCTCGTTGATCCCGCACGTCAGGGTGGCCGCGTCGCCCGCGGGACCACGGCCAGCGAGGAAGAGCGATGCGCAGATGGCTCTTGATCGCCGGCATCCTTGCCCTCGCGATCGGACTGCTCTGGATCGGCCAGGGCACCGGCGTGATCGCATGGCCGGCATCGAGCTTCATGATCAGCCAGATCCAGTGGGCCGGCTACGGCGCGGCGCTGGCCGCGCTCGGACTGATCCTGATCTGGCAGGGCCGGCGTTGAATCCACATCCGACGTGGTGTTGTCGCCATCGCAGGGCTTGTCCCAGCTATCCACCTCTTTAAACACTGGCGATCAAGACGCGGATGCCGGCATCAAGTCGGGCGTGACGGGGAATGTCCATGAAATCAAAACTGTTCGATCTCAGCGGCCAGGTGGCCATCGTCACCGGCGGCAATGGCGGCATCGGGCTCGGAATGGCGCGGGGGTTAGCGGAAGCCGGCGCCGGCATCGCCGTCGTCGGACGCGATGAAGCGAAGTCCAACGCTGCGGTCGCCGACCTCAGAACGCGCGGCGTCAAGGCAATCTCCGTCACAGCCGACGTCACCGACCAATCGGCGGTCGAGGCCATGATCGAGCGCGTCGGCAAGGAGCTCGGTCGCATCGACATCCTCGTCAACAATGCCGGCATCAACATCCGCAAAGCCCCGCACACGCTTGCGCTCGCGGAATGGGACAGCGTCATCAAGACCAACCTCACCAGCGCGTTCCTGTGCTCGCAGGCGGCCTACCCCGCCATGAAGGCCGCAGGCGGCGGCAAGATCGTCAATATCGGCTCGATGATGTCGATCTTCGGCGCCAGTTTTGCGCCGGCCTACGCCGCGAGCAAGGGCGGCATCGTGCAGTTCACCCGCTCCTGCGCGGTGGCCTGGGCCGCTGACGGCATCCAGGTCAACGCCATTCTGCCGGGCTGGATCGATACCGACCTGACCAGGCGCGCCCGCGAGCAGATCGACGGCCTGCAGGACAAGGTGCTGGCG
>JBAQER010000519.1:0-6554 GCA_049286845.1 Bradyrhizobium sp. | reverse complement strand
TGCCACCGACCAGGAGAGTTGCGGCGAGGAGTGCGATCGCCGTACGCGACTGGGTTACATTTCCCAGCGTCGGGTTCTTGGAAGTCAGCATATAGTATGTCCCTCGAGATAGTATTGCCACATATGTGACAAGTGGAACCCCCGTCCCAATTTGATTGATTGCCGTTTGGTGGCTCAATAAGGCATAAAATTGGCAGTAGAACCGATTTGTATCCCGCTGAAATATCTTGTTACCGAGTGCCAATAATCAGTTAATGTTCCGTAATCTTACGATTTACTCGGACATTAACCTATTTATTACGTATGAATACTGAAGAACGAAGTCATCGCCGGTAATGGCGGGCGTTCGGCAAGTAATGCGGGAAGGGCACCGCGCCGGGCCCCCTGCCGTTCCCTGCCGGCAGGTCATGGCGGGCATGCGTTCGCAGGGCAGAGCGATTGCCCCTGCCGGTGACCGCGACATGGAAATCCGGGCCGACGGTGCCGGTCGATCTGCGTCGCGAATCCGCCGAAAATCCGCGGCGCGGAACGGAGCCAAAGAACCTGCGACAAGGCATCGCCAAGCGACGCCGTCATGTTGCACCTGCGCTCTTGCTATGTTAGCAAAGCCGCGATTTTAACGGTCCCGGTATCACTCGTGCCGGTCGAAAATCGAAGTCCCGCTTGAATTCCAAGGGCTTGGATCGCTAGGCGCCGCATCGTGGCGATGGTTTTTCCCTTGCGAGTTTAACAGCAAAAAAGAGCGCGCCAGTGGCTGCTGAAGATCCGTCGGTTTCGGGAGTATCCGGTCGTTATGCAACGGCCTTGTTCGAGTTGGCGCGCGATGAAAAATCCATCGACGCAGTCAGGGCCGATCTCGATCGATTCGAGGCCATGCTGGCCGACAGCGCCGATCTGAAGCGCCTGGTCCGCAGCCCGGTGTTCTCGGCGGAGGCGCAGTCGAGGGCGCTCGCGGCCGTGCTCGACAAGGCCGGTATTTCCGGCATTTCCGCCAATTTACTCAAGGTCCTGACCGCCAACCGCCGGCTGTTCGCCGTCTCTGACGTGATCCGCGCGTTCCGCGCGCTGGTGGCGAAGTTCAAGGGCGAGGCTACCGCCGACGTGACGGTTGCCGAAAAGCTCAGCGACAAGAATCTCGACGCCCTCAAGACCGCCCTGAAATCGGTGACGGGCAAGGACGTCGCGCTCAACGTGAATGTCGATCCCTCGATCATCGGCGGCCTGGTAGTCAAGCTGGGCAGCCGCATGGTGGATAGTTCGCTTCGCACCAAACTCAATTCGATCAAGCACGCGATGAAAGAGGCAGGCTGATGGACATCCGCGCCGCGGAAATTTCCGCGATCCTGAAGGACCAGATCAAGAATTTCGGCCAGGAGGCTGAAGTTTCCGAAGTCGGACAGGTGTTGTCCGTCGGCGACGGCATTGCCCGCGTCTACGGCCTCGACAACGTCCAGGCCGGCGAAATGGTCGAATTCGAGAATGGCACCCGCGGCATGGCGCTGAATCTCGAAACCGACAACGTCGGTATCGTGATCTTCGGCGCCGACCGCGAGATCAAGGAAGGCCAGACCGTCAAGCGCACCCGCGCCATCGTCGACACCCCGGTCGGCAAGGGCCTGCTCGGCCGCGTGGTCGATGCGCTCGGCAATCCGATCGACGGCAAGGGCCCGATCCAGGCCGACAAGCGCATGCGGGTCGACGTCAAGGCGCCCGGCATCATTCCGCGCAAGTCGGTCAACGAGCCGATGGCCACCGGCTTGAAGGCGATCGACGCGCTGATCCCGGTCGGCCGCGGCCAGCGCGAGCTGATCATCGGCGACCGCCAGACCGGCAAGACCGCGATCGCACTCGACACCATTTTGAACCAGAAGCCGCTCAACGCGCAGACTGACGAAAAGATCAAGCTGTATTGCGTCTACGTCGCGATCGGTCAGAAGCGTTCCACCGTCGCGCAGTTCGTCAAGGTGCTCGAAGAGCAGGGCGCGCTGGAATATTCGATCATCGTCGCGGCCACCGCGTCCGATCCGGCGCCGATGCAGTACATCGCGCCGTTCACCGGCTGCACCATGGGCGAATACTTCCGCGACAACGGCATGCACGCCGTCATCATCTATGACGACTTGTCGAAGCAGGCCGTCGCCTATCGCCAGATGTCGCTGCTGCTGCGCCGCCCGCCGGGCCGCGAAGCCTACCCGGGCGACGTGTTCTATCTGCATTCCCGCCTGCTCGAGCGTGCGGCCAAGCTGAACGACGAGCAGGGCTCGGGCTCGCTGACGGCGCTGCCGGTCATCGAAACCCAGGCCAACGACGTGTCGGCCTACATCCCGACCAACGTCATTTCGATCACCGACGGCCAGATCTTCCTGGAGACCGACCTGTTCTTCCAGGGCATTCGCCCGGCAGTGAACGTCGGTCTGTCGGTGTCGCGCGTCGGATCGTCGGCGCAGACCAAGGCGATGAAGAAGGTCGCCGGCAAGATCAAGGGCGAGCTGGCGCAGTACCGAGAAATGGCGGCGTTCGCGCAGTTCGGTTCCGATCTCGACGCTTCGACGCAGCGCCTGCTCAATCGCGGTTCGCGCCTGACCGAACTCCTGAAGCAGCCGCAGTTCTCGCCGCTGAAGATGGAAGAGCAGGTCGTGGTGATCTATGCCGGCGTCAACGGCTACCTCGATCCGCTTCCGGTTTCCAAGGTGCGCGCGTTCGAGGACGGCCTGCTGTCGCTGCTGCGCGGCAAGAACGTCGATATCCTCAACACCATCCGCGATAGCCGCGACCTTAGCGACGATACCGCCGCCAAGCTCAAGGCGGTGGTCGAGGGTTACGCCAAGACCTTTGCTTGATTTGCCGTCGTGGCCCGGCGCACGCCGGGCCTGACGTAAGAGTGGCTTGCGGTCGGATCGAGGATCGGATCGCCGGGGTGAACTGAGAATGGCTTCACTGAAAGACATGCGGGTCCGCATCGCCTCCACCAAGGCGACGCAGAAGATCACCAAGGCCATGCAGATGGTCGCAGCCTCCAAGCTGCGCCGCGCGCAGACCGCCGCCGAGGCGGCGCGGCCCTATGCCGAAAAAATGGACGCGGTGATTTCCAATATCGCGAGCGCTTCCGCCGGTTCGCCCGGCGCGCCGGCGCTGCTGGCCGGAACCGGCAAGGACCAGGTGCACCTGTTTCTGGTCTGCACTGGCGAGCGCGGCCTGTCCGGCGCCTTCAATTCCTCGATCGTGCGGCTCGCCCGCGATCGCGCACTGGCGCTGATGAACCAGGGCAAAGAGGTCAAATTCTTCTGTGTCGGCCGCAAGGGTTACGAGCAGCTCCGCCGCAACTTCGAGAAACAGATCGTCGAAAACGTCGAGCTGCGCTCGGTTCGTCAGCTTGGTTTCGTCAACGCCGAAGATATCGCCAACAAGGTGCTGGCGCGCTTCGATGCCGGCGAGTTCGACGTCTGCACGCTGTTCTATTCGCGCTTCAAATCCGTGATCGCGCAGGTCCCGACCGCGCAGCAGATCATTCCGCTTGTAGTGGAAGCCCCGGCCGCCAATGCCGGTCCGGCGACGGCTTACGAATACGAGCCGGAAGAGGACGAGATCCTGTCCGGCCTGCTGCCGCGCAATCTCGCAGTGCAGGTCTTCCGCGCGCTCCTGGAAAACAACGCCTCGTTCTACGGCGCGCAGATGAGCGCGATGGACAACGCCACCCGCAACGCCGGCGATATGATCCGCAAGCAGACCTTGATCTACAACCGCACCCGTCAGGCGATGATTACCAAGGAGCTGATCGAGATCATCTCCGGCGCCGAGGCGATCTGACCGCCGCAACGGTCGTCTGAGATTTAAGAATTCGAAGGAGAGAGTTTCATGGCCACACCCGCCAACCAGACCGGACGCATTACGCAAGTCATCGGCGCAGTCGTCGACGTGCAGTTCGAGGGCCATCTGCCGGCCATTCTGAACGCGATCGAAACCAAGAACGGCGGCAACCGCCTCGTGCTCGAGGTCGCCCAGCATCTCGGCGAATCCACGGTGCGTACCATCGCAATGGACACCACCGAGGGTCTGGTCCGCGGTCAGGAAGTCAGCGACACCGGCTTCCCGATCCGCGTTCCCGTCGGCGCCGGCACGCTCGGCCGCATCATGAACGTGATCGGCGAACCGGTCGATGAACAAGGCCCCGTCAAGGCCGAGGATATGCGCGCGATCCATCAGGAAGCGCCGCTGTATACCGATCAGTCCACCGAAGCCGAAATTCTCGTCACCGGCATCAAGGTCGTCGATCTGCTGGCGCCTTATGCCAAGGGCGGCAAGATCGGCCTGTTCGGCGGCGCCGGCGTCGGCAAGACCGTGCTGATTCAGGAATTGATCAACAACGTGGCCCGGGCCCATGGCGGCTATTCGGTGTTCGCCGGCGTCGGCGAGCGCACCCGCGAAGGCAACGACCTCTATCACGAGTTCATCGAGTCTGGCGTCAACAAGAAGGGCGGCGGCGAAGGCTCCAAATGCGCTCTGGTGTACGGCCAGATGAACGAGCCGCCGGGCGCGCGCGCCCGCGTCGGCCTGACCGGCCTCACGGTCGCCGAACATTTCCGCGACCAGGGGCAGGACGTGCTGTTCTTCGTCGACAACATCTTCCGCTTCACCCAAGCCGGCTCCGAAGTGTCGGCGCTGCTCGGCCGTATTCCTTCGGCGGTGGGTTATCAGCCGACGCTCGCCACCGACATGGGCGCGCTGCAGGAGCGCATCACCACCACGCACAAGGGCTCGATCACCTCGGTGCAGGCGATCTACGTGCCGGCCGACGACTTGACCGACCCGGCGCCCGCGACCTCGTTCGCGCATTTGGACGCCACCACGGTGCTGAACCGCGCGATTTCGGAAAAGGGTATTTATCCGGCGGTGGATCCGCTCGACTCCACCTCGCGCATGCTCTCGCCGCTGATCGTCGGCGAGGAGCACTACCAGACCGCGCGCATGGTCCAGCAGGTGCTGCAACGCTACAAGTCGCTGCAGGACATCATCGCCATTCTCGGCATGGACGAACTGTCCGAAGAGGACAAGATCGCCGTGGCGCGCGCGCGCAAGATCGAACGCTTCCTGTCGCAGCCGTTCTTCGTCGCTGAAGTCTTCACGGGCTCGCCCGGCAAGTTCGTCGACCTCGCCGACACCATCAAGGGTTTCCGCGCCATCTGCGAAGGCAAGTACGATCATCTCCCCGAAGCCGCCTTCTATATGGTCGGCAACATCGAAGAGGCGGTCGAAAAGGGCAAGAAGCTCGCAGCTGAGGCAGCCTAAGGGGCGAATGGCGAATAGGGAGTGGCGAATAGCAGAGATATTCGCCTTTCCATTCGCTACTCGCCATTCGCTACTCGCCACTGACTATTCGCCATTCGCAGGACTACCCCATGGCCACCTTCCACTTCGATCTCGTCTCGCCTGAAAAACTCGCCTTCTCCGGCGAAGTCGAGCAGGTCGACGTTCCCGGCATCGAGGGTGATTTCGGCGTGCTCGCCGGCCACGCGCCTGTGGTGGCCGCGATCCGGCCGGGGATCCTGACGGTTACATCGGGCGGTACGAAGCAGAAGGTCATCGTGCTCGGCGGTCTCGCCGAAGTGTCGGACAAGGGGCTCACGGTGCTGGCTGACGTCGCCACCTCGCTAGAGGACCTCGATCGGGCCCGGTTCGCCGATACCATCGCCGAGATGGAAGCCAAGCTCGCCGAGAAGGACGGATCGGAACTGGACCGCGAGATCGAGCGGCTCGATCACTTCAAGAGCATCCAGAACGAGCTCAGCACGACGGCGATGCATTAAGCGGCCGGCTGCGCCAGACGCGGCCTGCGCTCTCTCGCCAAGCCGAGCAGTTGGTCACTGCGCGAATTTCGCAAATTCCCGTGCCACCGTCCGGTATACCGCGCGCCTGAACGGCACTACGAGTTCGGCGACCCGATCGAGCCGCTCCCAGCGCCACTGATCGAATTCCGCCGGCTGGCCGTTGCGCGGCGTCAGCGGGTCGATCTCGTCGTCACTTCCGGTGAAGCGCAGCGCGAACCATTTCTGGCGCTGGCCGCGGAATTTCGCCAGCCGGTGTGTTGACGGTCCGGGGAACGGCGGAAACTCGTAGCTCAGCCAATCGGTTTCACCGAGATCGTCCGCGCTCTTAACGCCGGTCTCTTCCCATAATTCGCGCATCACGGCGTCGCGGGGATTTTCATCGGCGTCGATGCCGCCCTGCGGCATCTGCCACTCCAGGCCCGGAAGAATGATCTCCGGTCCGTCGTCCCGGAAACGCCGGCCGATCAGAACCTGACCGGCCGCGTTGAACAGGGCGATCCCCACATTGGCGCGATAGGGCTTGCTATCTGCCATCGGCCAAAGCGTTTTCAAGCGAAGTGGGGACCGGGTCGCGCAAAGAAAACGCGTCAATTTCAATTAACACTAGTCGAGCGTTTCCATGGTTCGAATCTTATCACGCGGCCTTTTTAAGCTTGTAGGACCAAGTGTGAACGACCGGGTTCTCGTTGAAGTGATCCATGGCAGCGATGATGCGGTCCTTGAGTTCTT
>JBAQER010000518.1:0-3290 GCA_049286845.1 Bradyrhizobium sp. | reverse complement strand
TTTCGCGCACGCGCCTTCCCCGGTTTGTTTTGCAAGACCTGCTTTGCAGCGTCCATGCCGCCGCCGTGTTTTCGCGAACCTGGCGGCGTCTTTGCGCCGTTAACGTTAAGTTAACTATGACCTTGGGGATCGGTGCAGAGCTGGCTAGGGTCCGCCCGCTCCGGTTCGCCGGTTTTCTCAGCGCGTGTTCCGCAAAAGTGGCTACGGTTTTGCGATCAGGGCATGCGCGCAGATTATCGGTTGAGAGCATTTTCCTACGAAAATGCTCTCGGGCCGGCGAGTTGGTACACAGGCGGCGTCAAACAGTTTGGTCGTCGCGCGGGGAGGGGTGGGGATGTTGCCCGGGCCCCGGCGCGGAAAGATCAGCACGGACGAGGGAGGGTGTTCTCAGCACCCTCCTTTTTCTTTGGCGATGGGCTCCATCGCTGTTACGCCATGCTTGCGCCGCCCGGCCAAGCCGCCTATTGGGGCGCAATCGCTCCCGTCCGCTGCTCGTTTCAGGTCCTGAGCCCTTGGAATCCCTGCCAGAATTGCCGCAAGCCAACCCGCGCGAGCCGATCCTGACGCTGCCCGGCGCGCTGACTGCCTATATCCTGCTGCTTGCGGTCATTCACCTTCGGGTGCTGCTGCCGCCCGATCTCGAATACTGGACCATCGAAGTTTTCGGCTTCATCCCGAAACGCTACGATTCGACGCTGCTGGCGATCACCTTTCCGGGCGGCGCCGGCGCCAAGGTCTGGACCTTCGTCACCTATTCGCTGCTGCACGCCAATCTCAGCCATATCGCCTTCAACGTGCTGTGGCTGCTGCCGTTCGGCAGCGCGCTGGCGCGCCGCTTCGGCGCGGTCAGGTTTTTCGTCTTCATGGCGGTGACCGCCGCGGCCGGGGCGCTGGCGCACCTCGTCACCCATGAGCATGCGATCGCACCGATGATCGGCGCTTCGGCGTCGGTGTCCGGCGCGATGGCGGCCGCGATCCGCTTTGCCTTCGTGCAGGGCAGCTTCCTGTCATTCAGCCGCGGCGACGCCGATGCGGCGGCGCGCGTACCGGCGCTCTCGCTGATGCGCTCGTTCCGCAATCCGCGCGTGCTCGGTTTTCTCGCCGTCTGGTTCGGCGTCAACATCATCTTCGGCATCGGATCGATCGCGATCGGCACCGACGGCGCCAGCGTCGCCTGGCAGGCCCATATCGGCGGATTCTTCGCAGGGTTGGTGCTGTTTTCGCTGTTCGATCCTGTTCCGCGCGCCGCTGCCCATGCCGCTGAGGCATCATCCCGGGACGTATCGGACCGCGGCTGATCGTCGCTTGCGACGCAAGGCGATTTCATCCATCATTGGCCCGTTGCGAAGCAGGGCTTTAAGCCCGCGAACGTGCTTTAAAAAATAGCCGTGCTTGCCGAAAGCGCCTGCAACAAAATCGGCGCTGAACTGTTGATTGAAGACTCAAGGGAACGAAGGTCGCGCTCGCTCAGGGGCGCGATCGGCTTCAGGGAGACGACAATGACGGTACGTGCAATTCTCGATTCCAAGGGCCATCACATCCAGAGCGTCGAGCCAGGCGTAAAGCTCTCGGCTGCCATCAAGATTCTGGCGGAGCGGAAGATCGGCGCCGTGCTGGTGATGAACAAGGGCCGGATCGAGGGCATCCTGTCGGAGCGGGACATCGTGCGGGTCCTCGGCGAGCGCGGCGCGCGGGTGCTCGACGAGCCGGTCAGCGCGGTCATGACGCGCAAGGTCGTCAGTTGCCGGCAGGCCGACACGGTTGCCGCGATCATGGAAATGATGACGCTCGGCAAATTCCGGCATCTGCCTGTCGTCGAGGAAGGCATCGTGGTCGGCCTGATTTCGATCGGCGACGTCGTCAAGTGGCGCGTGCACGAATTCGAAGTCGAGCAGGAAGCGCTGCGCGACTACATCAAGACCGCCTGACGCGCGGTCAGGGCGTCTTGTCGGCCGCCGCACCCGGTTCGCCCGGCACTGGCGCCAGGATGTGGATCACTTCCTGGATCGAGTCGATGGCGCGCTCGGCGGCGCGGGTGCCGAATGCGATCAGGTCGTCGGCGCGGTGGAAATCGAACCAGCCGATCTGGCCGACCCGGGGCGTGATCAGCATGTCCGGCGGATCGCCGGCGAGGCGTGCGCGGGTGATGCGGTCCTGCATGATGTTGAAGGCATCGACCATGACCGAGGAGATGCCCGGCCGTCCGCCGCCGCCGAAGAACTCGCGCTTCACGGTACGCTCGGCGGAAAACAATTTTCCGAAACCGCGCTTCGGCGGCGCGGGCTCGATCGCGGCTCCCGGCGCGTCGGCGGTCGGGCCGTGGGCGTAGATCGTCGTTGAGTGGGTAAAGACGTCGCTGGAGAGATTGGCGGCGATCACGATTTCCGCGCCCAATGCGCGCGCGGCCGACACCGGCACCGGATTGACCAGCGCGCCGTCGACCAGCCAGCGGTTGCCGACCAGCACCGGGGAAAATATTCCGGGCAGGGCATAAGAGGCGCGCATCGCATCGACCATGCGGCCGTGGGTCAGCCAGATCTCATGGCCGGTTCGGACTTCGGTTGCCACGGTGGCAAATTTCAGTGGCAGATCCTCGATCAGGGTCGGCCCGATCGCGGCCTCCAGCTGCGATGCGAGCTTTTCGCCGCCGATCAGGCCGGAGCCGTTGAGGCGGATATCGAGATAGCCGAGGATATTTCGGGGCTGCAGGCTTCGCGCCCATTCCTCCAGCGCATCGAGCTGGCCGGCCGCATAGGCGCCGCCGATCACCGCGCCGATCGAGGTGCCGACCACGACATTGGGAACGATGCCGTGGGCCAGCAATGTCCTGAGAATCCCGATATGGGCAAATCCGCGCGCGGCGCCGCCGCCCAGCGCCAGCCCGATCACCGGCCGCCGGATACTGCCGAGTCCCACCTTGTCCTGGTCCTCGGTGCTACCCTGGCCGCGTCCGATCAAACTCTTCAGCACCTGTATCTCCCTGCCGGACAAGCGCTTCGCAGTGGCCTCAGCCCGCCGGTATCTGCTGACATGTAATCATATGTACGCATAAGCATAGATCGTGCCGCCGACCGGCCTAGGCGGGGATTGTGACTGGACCGGGACCTCGCGATGACACTGGCCCAACTCCCGGGCACTTTCCCGGTTCCACAGCCGGAACATCCTGCGAACGGATCGCCACAGGCTTGAATTTGCCGCGTTTTCAGTGAAAAGCATGCGCCATGACATCAGGGGGTAAAGCAATCGGCAAGTCCGGGCGGGGCGGGAGCCTGCGGCCGGCGCTGGCACTC
>JBAQER010000517.1:0-3695 GCA_049286845.1 Bradyrhizobium sp. | reverse complement strand
GCGCCGGCACCGCACCGATCAGCGGCATGGTGATGGAGCCGCCGGCGTCGATCGCATAAGTGTTGGTGAGACCTTCCTGGCCGTAGACCACGACCCGCAATTTGTCGCCGGCGTCGAGATGATAGGCCGCGTCATAGGCCACCGGCACGGGTGCTGCCGCATAGGCCACCGGAATCGGGGCGGGGGCCGCGGCATAGGACGGCCCATAGGCCAGGGTGTCGAGATCGGCTTGCGGCAGGACCACGGCGACAGGCGCGGATCTGCGCATGCAGCCCGACAGAGCGAGCGCAGTCAGCAGACAGACAAGGGCGGCGCGCACGCCTCGCATCGGACAACCCACAGGAATTTGTTGATTCCGATTAAGGGCTTTCATGGTTAACAAAGCATGACCGTGGCCGCCCCGGCGGGCATGTTCCCATCATCAAATCGGGTGAATTAACCCAGCGGCAACCTTAATGGAGTGTAATCGCGCCAGCTGAGTGGATGAGTGGCGTCTGCGGGAGTGTGCGATGCGTTTAGCGTTCTGGCGTGCAGGCAAGGACGGGGCGGGGAGGGCCAGGGCGCTGGTCCAGAAGGCCGTCTCGAAGCCGGCGCCGGCTGCTTACGGTCCTGCCGCCGCGCCGGTGTCGGCCGCGCCCGTCTCTGCGGCGCCGATTTCCGGCGACCTCGACCTGCGCGCGCTGGGCCAGGCGCTGTCTCGCAAGAAGGGCTGGATCATCGTTCCGACGGTACTGGCCGCCGTGCTCTCGGTGGCCGCCGTCAACGTGGTGACCCCCCGCTACAAGTCCGAAGCCCGCATCCTGGTCGACGGACGCGAGAACGTGTTCCTGCGGCCGAGCGGCGAGCGCAACGAGGAGCGCACCTCGCTCGACGCCGAGGCGGTAACCAGCCAGGTGCAGCTGGTGCTGTCGCGCGATCTCGCGCGTGAGATCATCAGGAAAAACAAGCTCGCCGAGCGCCCGGAATTCGATCCGGTGCTGCGGGGCGTGTCGCCCCTGAAATCGCTGCTGCCCTTGTTCGGAATCGGCCGCGATCCGTTCTCGCTGACGCCGGAAGAGCGCGTGCTGGACGCCTATTACGACCGGCTCACGGCGTACGCGGTCGACAAGTCGCGCGTCATCGTCATCGAATTCCAGTCGCGCGATCCGGATCTCGCCGCGCGCGTCGCCAATTCGATCGCCGAGGGCTATCTGGTGCTGCAACAGAATGCGCGGCAGGAGCAGGCCAAGTCCGCCAGCCTGTGGCTGTCGGGCGAGATCGACAGCCTGCGCAAGAAGGTCGCCGAAGCGGAATCCCGGGTCGAGGATTTTCGTTCGAAATCGAGCTTGTTCGTCGGCACCAACAACACCACGCTCTCCAACCAGCAGATGGGCGAGCTGAACACCCAATTGAACAACGCGCGCGCGCTGAAGTCGGACGCGGAGTCGAAGGCGCGGCTGATCCGCGAAATGCTCCAGAGCGGCAAGCCGATCGAGGCTTCGGAAGTGCTCAATTCCGAATTGACCCGGCGGCTTTCCGAACAGCGCGTCACGCTGCGCGCGCAACTGGCCGAGCAGTCGTCGACGCTGCTCAACAACCATCCGCGCATCAAGGAACTGAAGGCGCAACTCGCCGATATCGACCACCAGCTTCGCGAAGAAGCCAGCAAGCTGTCGCGTTCGTTCGACAACGACGCCCGCATCGCCGGCGGCCGGGTCGATGGCCTGAGCGCCAGCCTCGAGCAATTGAAGAAGCAGGCCAGCTCGACCAACACCCAGGACGTACAATTGCGCGCGCTCGAGCGCGAAGCCAAGTCGCAGCGCGATCTTCTCGAATCCTACCTGGCGAAATACCGCGAGGCCAACACCCGCGAGAATATCGACACCGCGCCGGCGGACAGCCGAGTGATCTCGCGCGCCAGCGTTTCCAACACCCCGGCCTATCCGAAGAAGCTGCCGATCGTGCTGATCGCGACGCTGGCGACGCTGATGCTCAGCGCCGGCGCGATTGCAACCGGCGAACTGCTGCGCATCACGGCGCCGCGCGCGGTGGCGGCCTTCGCATCCTCGGCCGCTGCGATACGCGCACCGGCCGCAGCTGTTGCCCCGATCGCTGCCGCCGAGCCTGTGTTCGAACCCGCGCCCGCCCACGAGCCCGAACCCGAGCCGGCTCCGGTGTTCCGCGCGCCTGATCCCGAGGTCGTGCCGAGACTTTCCGAAAAGAGACCTTCCGAAATGGAGCAACTGGCCGCGGATCTGTGCCGTGCTGGCGACGCGGCGCGCAAGGTGACCGTGCTCGGCACCGCCTCGAACGAAAGCATCACCTGGACCGCGCTGGCGCTGGCGCGCCTGATCGCGCGCGATGCGCGGGTCGTGGTGGTCGATCTGTCGGCATCGTCGCAAGCGCTTTCGACGGCCTCCGTCGATCCGGCCGCGCCGGGGCTGGCGGAACTGATGCTGGGACAGGCGTCGTTCGCGCAGGTCATCACCAGGGACCAGAGGTCGCGGGCGCATCTCGTGACCTCGGGGCGTCCGGGCTCGGACCGCGCCCTGCTGCAATCGCCCCGGCTGACGCTGGCGATCGACGCCTTGCTGCGGGTCTACGACCATGTGTTGCTCGATGCCGGCACCGCTTCCGACCTGCCGGCGGAACTGCTGACGGCGCAGGCGCGCGCCGTGGTGGTGCCGGATGCATCGATGGCTACCGAGGCCCGCACCCTGATGTGCGATCAGCTTAGGGCCGTGGGCTTCTCCGAGGTGGCGATGCTGAGCGCGCCGATGCAGTCCCCGGACGTTGTCGAACCTAGCCCACGGGTGGTCGCCGCCTGAGCGGCATATTCGAGACAGCCAACGAAGCGACACTTCATGGCAAACTCGTCATGGCCGGGACAAGCCCGGCCATGATGAAAAACGGCTAACGAAGGAAAGCCAGTTTTCAATCAGCGCTGGAACGCGCCGCGCAGCTTTTGCGCCAGCTCGAACAGCGCCGGATTGTGCTTCACCAGATGCTTGGCGCGGTTGACGCCCGACATCGCGGTCGCCGCCAGCTTGCCGCGCAGGCTGAGCGGGATGAAGCTGTCGAAGATCGGCTCGTCGCCCTTGCAGAACAGCCTCTTGTATTCATCCGAGCCGATGCCGAGATCGAGCGCGCGATAACCGCGCTCGGCGTAATGGTCGACGATGTCGCGCATCAGGATCAGGCCGGGGCTGTATTTGGAATTGGCCGACAGCGTGTAGGTATTGAACATCATGGAAAAGCGATGGCCGTCGGCGACGCCGGCGAAGATCGCGATGACCTCGTCGTCGCATTCCAGCGCGTGAATATCGATGACGTGCCCATCGCCGGCAAGCTTCGCCATGCAGGCGTCGCGGATGAAATCCTCCACGCCGGGGTCGGCGAACACGTTGGGCAGCTTCTGCTCGGCCATCCGGAGCGGCTTGATCTGGAAGAACCAGTCGAGCAGCCGCTTGATGTCGGCGTCCGCGGCCGCGACGTGATAGCGATAGCCGGCAAGCGCCTGCAGCTTGCGTTCCTTGCCCTTGAGCCTGCGGCGGAACGAATTCGAGATCCGCGCCGTCGGCGGCTCCTCGGGCACGATCGTCATCAGCGGGCAGTCGTTGGCGGAGGGCTGGCGCGGCAACAGCGCCATCGGGTTCGACAGATCCCGCCAGTTCAGGGGCTGCCGGGTCAACGACAGGACATCGGCCTCCGCGCGC
>JBAQER010000516.1:0-11402 GCA_049286845.1 Bradyrhizobium sp. | reverse complement strand
GTTCATGGCCGGATCGCGCAGCGACGAAGCCCCATAAGCGTCAGTAATACTGCCTCTTTATTGCTTTGTGGACGCGCGCGATTCCCGTTGACATATGGTATATTGTATACCAGTCTGCATCGGCACTTGAACCATTCAGGGAGGTTGCAATGCAAGTCGGAGATGTCCTGCGCAAGAAAGCCGCACGTGTCGCAACGGTTCGAATGAACGAAACCGTCGCAATCGCTTCCCAACTGATGCGCTCCAGCAATATCAGCGCGCTCGTCGTCAAGGATGTCGTGCGCACCGAGGGCAATACCGCGGTGGGCATGTTCACCGAGCGCGACGTCGTCCGCGCCATTGCCGAGCACGGCGCGGCCGGCGTCCATATGAAAGTCTCACAGCTGATTTCGGTGCAAGAACTGGTGTCATGCAGCTCCACCGACTCGCTCGAGCACGTTCGCCACCTCATGAACAGGCACCATATCCGCCATGTGCCTGTGATCGACAACTACAGCCTGATTGGCGTCATCAGCATCCGCGACATCTCGACCGCGTTCTATGACGAGGCCACGGCCGTCGCGCCAACCGTAGCGGCCTGATCGGTAGCTCTTGCTGCGCCTGCTTACGACCTGCCTCGAGGCCCGCCCCGGGGCAGGCAGGTAATCGGCGCCGAAACTTCCTCCACCCGCTTTCGCATGACGGACTCAAGTCGGACATCACGCCATGTCCGACTTGTGCCAACAGACGGCATGAGACTGCTGGCATGAAACGAAGAGGCCGCCAACTGAGGCGGCCCCTTCGTATGCAGGCTTTAGTACCATCCGCGGTGACGACCGCGTGACCAACCGTAGTGGTGACCGCGACCCCGCCCCCAACCGTAGTGATGGCCGCGACCGCCGCGATGGCCCCACCCATGACCGTGGCCGCCCTTCACAAGGACTATTGAACTGTCAGTGTCGGTGAGTGCACTCGGGTTTGCGCCCGGCATTGCCGACGCAGACAGGGTCGGAGCAAGCGCAAAGGCACAGGCAGCGAATGCGACTAACAAGACTCGTTTCATGATTCTTCTCCTGGGATCGCGTTATCGCGGTAAGCAGTAAATGTTTTCCGAAAGCTAGAGTTCCATTCTTGGCTGACACCGAATGCTCGTTGCGGGTCATTTTCTGACTTCGACGCGCGTAGTTGCCAGGCCCGCTTTACCTCAATGAACGGACATCATCAGTCCACGTCGGTCGGTCCGAAAAGTGCCAAACTGCGACATGCGGAGGCAATTCGCACTAATTTCTGCTCGGGCTAACCCATTGGAATTGCAGGACCGCATTACAGGTGCAAAATTCTTGAGGATTGCACACACGGAACCGCACTACGAGTGACGGCTGTCTCTACTATCCGTTGATCCGATCTGGTAGAATTCCAAGTCAAAATGCTATCATGACGCTATGCCCTCCGACAAACTTCCCCTTCTGAGTTTCTCGAACCCAGCCGCCTTCAAGCGTTGGTTGGCAGCCCAGCCCCTCAACTCTCAGGGTGCTTGGCTAAAGTTCGCCAAGAAAGGCGCGGCAAAGGCAACACTTAACAAGTCGGACGCCATTGATCTTGCTCTTGCGCATGGCTGGATCGATGGCCAATTGGGCAGTGTGGATGAGTTCTATTTCAAGACGCGTTTCACCCCACGAAAGCCCAAGAGCGCGTGGTCGAAAATAAACTGCGAGCGCGTCAAGAAACTGATCGAATTAGGCCAAATGACACAACAAGGGCTGGCGCAGGTTGACGCGGCAAGAGCGGACGGGCGATGGGAGGCCGCCTACCCATCACAAAGCACGGCCACCCCCCACGCTGACTTGCAGGCCGCGCTGGATGGCGACCCCTGCGCTCGTAGGGTGTTTGACACTTTGGACTCTGCAAATCGCTACGCCATTATCTATCGGGTGCATCAGGCGAAGACCGCAGAAAAACGAGAAGCGAAGATCGTTGAACTCATGGCAATGCTTCGGCGCGGCGAAACGATCCATCCTCGCCGCGTCGCACGTGGCTCAAGTTCGTGAATGCTCGGGTCGCGTCGCGCGCGAGGCGGTTTCTCGATACTCGCCCGTTTACGAGAAGCGCGCGACACGCGCCGCCTTCTCAAAAGACCCCATGATTTCGGGCTAAAATCGTCAATCCATATGTATTGATTTTTGCACCTGGCCCAAAGCAGCCCGACTTCCGTTCAGGGTCATTAGCGCCGATTTTGGCATGTCCGCAGCATGTCCGGTTAGCGGGTGATCTCGGAAATGCCGGACACCATCCGGAATTGCCCATCGCCCGGAAACAAGAGCCCCGGTTTTGCATGATTACGTTGCCCTGAGCCCCGTCCTGCCCGGTAGACATTTGCGGGGGGTGACGGCATCCTGCGCCTCGAAATTCGACAAGAAACGCGCGCGATATTCCGCGCAGAGGAAACAGAGGGCAGACAATGTTGAAGACGCGATTTACCGAACTCGTCGGCGTCGAACACCCGATCGTGCAGGGCGGCATGCAGTGGGTCGGACGCGCGGAACTGGTGGCGGCGGTCGCCAATGCCGGCGCACTCGGCCTCATTACGGCGCTGACGCAGCCGACGCCGGAAGACCTCACCAAGGAAATCGCGCGCTGCCGCAGCCTCACCGACAAGCCGTTCGGCGTCAATCTCACCATTCTGCCCTCGATCAAGCCGCCGCCTTATGCGGAATACCGGCAGGCCATCATCGAGAGCGGCATCAAGATCGTCGAGACCGCCGGCAACAAGCCGCAGGAGCATGTCACCGAATTCAAGAAGCATGGCGTGATCGTGCTGCACAAATGCACCAGCGTCCGCCACGCGCTGTCGGCGGAGCGCATGGGCGTCGACGCGATCTCGATCGACGGTTTTGAGTGCGCCGGGCATCCCGGCGAGGACGACACGCCCGGCCTGATCCTGATTCCGGCGGCCGCCGACAAGGTCAAGATTCCGATGATCGCTTCCGGCGGCTTCGCCGACGGCCGAGGCCTGATCGCAGCGCTCGCGCTCGGCGCCGAAGGCATCAACATGGGCACCCGCTTCATGTGCACCAGGGAAAGCCCGATCCATCAGCTGGTGAAGGAGCGCATTGTCGCCAACGACGAGCGCGAGACCGAACTGATCTTCCGCACCATGCGCAACACCTCCCGCGTCGCCAAGAACGCGATCAGCACCAAAGTGGTCGCGATGGAAAAGGAAGGCGCGAAATTCGAGGATGTTCGCGAGCTCGTCGCCGGCGCGCGCGGCAAGATGGTTTACGCCACCGGCGATGCCGACGAGGGCATCTGGTCGGCCGGACAGGTCCAGGGACTGATTCACGATATCCCGACCTGCGCCGAACTGGTGTCGCGCATCATGCGCGAGGCGGAAGCCATCATTCAGACCCGGCTCGAAGGCATGATGTCCGGCGCCCGCCGTCAGGCCGCCGAATAACCGGCTTCGAACAACAGAGAACGATCGCATGAAAGCCTATGTCTACGGCGCCAATGGCGCCGCCATTGCCGATGTCGCCAAGCCGTCGCCGAAGGGCACCCAGGTGCTGGTTCGCGTGCGCGCCTGCGGCCTCAACCGCGCCGACCTCGGCATGACCAAGGGCCATATCCATGGCGCCGCCGGCGGCATCGGCACCGTGCTCGGCATGGAATGGGCGGGCGAGATCGCCGAACTCGGCCCCGACGCCAAGGGCGTCAGCGTCGGCGACCGTGTGATGGGCTCCGGCGCCGCCGCGTTTGCGGAGTATGCACTCGCCGACCACCGCCGGCTGTTTCACATTCCGGCCAAGGCCAATATGAGCTTCGAGGACGCAGCCACCCTGCCCGTCGCGCTCACCACCATGCACAATGCGGTCGTGACCAACGGCGCCCTGCAGCCCGGCCAGACCGTGCTGATCCAGGGCGCCAGTTCCGGCGTCGGCCTGATGGCACTGCAGATCGCCAGGCTCAAGGGCGCGAAAACCGTGATCGGCTCATCGACCGACGCGACGCGACGCGGCCGGCTGAAGGATTTCGGCGCCGACCTCGCGGTGGATTCCAGCGATCCCGGCTGGGTCGATCAGGTGCTCAAGGCAACCGGCGGTGAAGGCGTCGACCTGATCGTCGACCAGATCTCCGGCAAGGTCGCCAACCAGAATCTCGCCGCCACCAGGGTCAAGGGCCGCATCGTCAATGTCGGCCGGCTCGGCGGCACCCACGCCGATTTCAACTTCGACCTCCATGCCGCGCGCCGCATCCATTATATCGGCGTCACCTTCCGCACCCGCTCGATCGAGGAAATCCGCGAGATTTTCGATGAAGTCCGCAAGGACCTCTGGCCCGCAGTAGAGTCGCGAAAATTGCAACTGCCGATCGACAAGGTGTTCGCCTTCGACGATATCGGCAAGGCGTTCGAGCACATGGAAGCCAACCGGCATCTCGGCAAGATCGTGGTGACGCTGTAGGGGAGCCCTCGCAGAGTGGGCAATGGCACGTTTGCGCCGTGCCCACCATCTTGCCCGATATTCTCCGTCTTGCATCGAATGGTTGGGTACGCTTTCGACCGCCTGCTCAAATTCGGAACAATTCGCAACAAACGCATCTGCTGGCGACGGCGACGGCCGGCTTTAATGTTGCGTGGCGGGCTGCTAAACCGCCGCGCATGAACCCTGCCGTTCCCAACGTCAAATCCCGCGTCGCGGCGATTTCGATCTTCGCCAGCGCCGGCATGGCGACGGCGAAGTTCGCGGTCGGCATCGCCATCGGCAGCCTCGCGCTGATTTCGGAAGCGCTGCACTCTTCGGTCGACGTGGTCGCGACCGTCGTGACCTGGATGGTGGTGCGGGTTTCGGACCGCCCTGCGGACGACGAGCATCACTACGGCCACGGCAAGTTCGAGAGCCTGTCGGCGCTTGGCGTCATCGCCATGCTCTATGTGCTGGCCGGCGGCATTCTCGTCGAATCCTACAGCCGCCTGCGCGAAGGCGCGCCGCCGCCGACGCTGTCGGCGATCCCGTTCGTCGTCCTGGTGATCGACATCGCCGTGAATTTCTGGCGGGCGCGGGCGTTGCATCGCACCGCACGCGCGACCAAAAGCCAGGCGCTGGCTGCCGACGCGCTGCATTTCGCCTCCGACGTGCTCGGCTCGATCGCCGTCATGATCGGGCTGGGACTTTCGGGACTGGGTTATGCCTGGGGCGACGCCGCCGCCGCGGTCGCCGTCGCGGTCATGATCGCGCTATTGGGCCTGAGGCTGGCGCGCTCCACCGTCGAAACCCTGCTCGACCGCGCCCCCGAAGGCGTGGCGGAGACCGCCACCGCCGCAATCCGGGCCGTGTCCGGCGTGGTCGATGTCGAACGCTTGAGGGTGCGCATGGTCGGATCGACGCATTTCATCGACGCGATCGTGCAGGTGCCGCGTACCTATCCGATTGACCGCGTCGAAGAGATCAAGCGAATGGCCCAGGATGCCGTCAACAAGGCGCTCGACGACGCCGATCTGACGTTCACCGCCGTGCCGGTCGCGCGCAACAATGAGAGCGTGCGCGAGCGTATCATGGTGATCGCCCGCAATTCCGGCCTTGCCGTCCACCATGTCACCGTGCACGACCTCGGCGGCAAGCTCACCGTCAGCATCGACCTCGAAGTCGACGGCGAGATGGCGCTGACGGCGGCCCACGACATCGCCCATGGGCTGGAGCGCAACATCCGCGATGAGTTCGGCGAGGACGTCGAAGTCGACACCCACATCGAGCCGCTGGAACCGGAATTGCCGCACGGCACTGATGCCGCGCCCGACCGCGTCGAAACCATCAAGGCCGCGCTGTCGCGCTTAGCCGCCGACGGCGCCATCCATGACATCCATAATGTGCGGGTGCGCGACACCGACGCCGGCGAAATCGTCAACTTCCATTGCCGCGCCGCACCCTCGATGAGCGTGATCAAGGTTCATCAGAAGGTCGACGAGCTCGAGCGCGCGCTGCGCCGCGCGTTCCCCACGGTGAAGCGCGTCATCAGCCACGCCGAGCCGCCGCACGCGCAGTGAAATCCTGATGCCGGGCGCGCGTTCTCCTTTCGGACTCGCTTTTCGCATTCCCGATTCTCCATTGGACAAGATTTATTTTCATTAACGAATCGTTGACTCTCGACAGCCTGCGAAAAGTGGATTCAAATCGCTGTGATTCGGAAGCGACTGGGGCTGTTCCGAACAGGGTGCAAATAGAATTTTTGGTGGGGGTCCAAGCATGGCGCGCGCACACGCGGCGAGCGCGTGTGTCCAATCCGATTCGATCAAGGGATTGGCGCAATCGATCGCAAAACCGGCCTATCACCGGCTGTTGGTAGCGGAGCCTGCGCTTCGCCGCGCAGTGCCAACCCTGATCATTGCCTTCCTCATCACCATTTGCCTTGGCGCATTCGTGCAGGTCGTCGATCAGAACCGGCAAAAGCGCGCGGCCGTCAAGCGCGACCTGGCGGCGGTCGCCGATCTGCTCGCCGAGCGCCTCGACCGCATCGCCTCGGTCAGGCAGGACCGGGCGGCGACCATCGACCGCCTGCAGAGCCTGCTGCCCGGCCTCATCCCCTCATGGGGAGTCGCAGCCGGCCGGCACGTCATCGTCACCGGCGCCGACCAGCGCGTTCTCGCCCGCGTGCCGGTCGAGACCACGCTTGGCGACACCGCCAGCACTCTCGAGGCCATCAGCGCCGCACTGTCGCTGACCGGCGCGGCCCAGCAAGGCGGCGTGACCGACATCGTCCTGCCCAACGGCAACGGCGCGCTGGCGGTCCAGCACATCGTCAAATCGCTGCCCGGCCAGGTCATCATCATCCAGGAAAAAATCGATTCACTCTGGCAGTCGGACGCCGCCCTGTCGGTGACGCTGTCCGCCACCACAGGCTTCGTCGTTCTGATCCTGGGCTTTGCGTTCCACTGGCAATCGACCCGCGCCCGCGAAGGCGATCTCATCAATGACGCCGTGCGCGGCCGGATCGATACCGCGCTCAATCGCGGACGCTGCGGATTGTGGGACTGGGACCTGTCGCGCGGCAGGATCTTCTGGTCGCAATCGATGTTCACGATGCTGGGGCTGGACAGCCGCAACGACCTTCTGACCTTCGGCGAAGTCAACGCGCTGGTGAAATCCGACGACATCGACCTGTTCGCCATCGGCGATCAACTGATTTCCGGAACGATCGACCACATCGACCAGACCTTCCGCATGCAGCACACCGGCGGCCACTGGATCTGGCTGCGGGTCCGCTGCGAGCTGAGCCATGGCGCAGCCGACGCCGGCCTGCATCTGATCGGCATTGCCGTCGACATCACCGAGCAGAAGAGCCTCGCCGAAAGAACGGTGGAGGCCGACCTGCGGCTGCGCGACGCCATCGAGACCATCCCGGAAGCGTTCGTGCTGTGGGACGCGGAAGACCGTCTGGTGCTCTGCAACTCGCACTTCCAGCGCCTGCACAAGCTGCCGGATTCGGCTGTCGCGCCGGGCATCTCCTATGAAACCGTGATCGAAGTCGGTAGCATGCCGGAGGTCCGCACCCGCTTGCATGAAACCGCCACCCAGGCGCCGGGCGCGCGCACCTTCGAGGCGCAACTGGACGACGGCAGCTGGCTGCACATCAGCGAGCGCCGCACCAAGGACGGCGGTTACGTCTCGGTAGGCACCGACATCACCCGCATCAAGGAACATGAGCAGAAACTGGTCGACAACGACCTTCGCCTGCGCGCTACCGTCATCGACCTGAAACGCTCGCAGACCGCGCTCGAACAACAAGCCATCGAACTCGCCGACCTCGCCGAAAAATACTCGGAGGAAAAGAACCGCGCCGAGGAAGCCAACCAGACCAAATCCAAATTCCTCGCCAATATGAGCCACGAGCTGCGCACGCCGCTCAATGCCATCATCGGGTTCTCCGAGATCATGGAAAGCGGCATGTTCGGCACGCTCGGCTCGGAGAAATACCAGGAATACTGCCACGACATTCTCACCAGCGGGCACTACCTGCTGGAAGTCATCAACGACATCCTCGACATGTCGAAGATCGAAGCCGGCCGGATGAAGCTCGACATGGAGCAGCTCGACCTGTCGAAGACGCTGGCGGAATCGCTACGGGTGGTATCCGGACGCGCCGACGACAAGCAGCTGGCGCTGGACGCGGACATCGACGGCACCATTTCTGTGGTGGCCGACCGCCGCGCGATCAAGCAGATCATCGTCAACCTGCTGTCCAACGCCGTCAAATTCACGCCCGACGGCGGCAAGGTGGTGGTGCGCAGCCGGCTGCTCAGCGACTCGATCGTGCTGATGATCGCCGATACCGGCATCGGGATCTCGCCGCATTCGCTGCAGCGGCTGGGCCGGCCGTTCGAGCAGGTCGAGAGCCAGCTCTCCAAGACCTATCACGGCTCCGGGCTCGGCCTCGCAATTGCGCGATCGCTGACCAATCTGCATGGCGGCACGATGCGGCTGCGCTCGAAACTCGGCACCGGCACGGTGGTCTGCGTGTCGCTGCCGCGCGACGCCCGCAAGGCCAAGGCGAAGGTTCAGGCCGCGGCCTGAAGCCTCTTGTTCGACGCGTCTTCTTCACGCGAACCGGCTCCCAGTCCGCTCGAAAGGCTTTAGTTCGGGGCTCCGACGAGATCGCCGAACACCCGGCGCACCTCGGTCTGCGTCTCCTTCACCCGCGCTTCAAGCGACGAGAAGTCCGGGGCATCGCCGGCCCGCGCCATCACGCGCAACAGGTCTTCGCCCGCGGTTTCCGGCTTGAATTTCTCGCTGACACAGAGCCGCAGGATCTGCGTCAGGTCATGATAGAGCCGCACCGCCGAACGCAGGATTTCCGCCGACGATTGCGGCAGCACACCGAGCCGCGCGGCATTGTCGAGCACCTGCAGCGTGGAGACGTCGAGGATGTCGGGCTTTTCGGCGGCGTGAGCCAGCTGCAGATATTGCGCGATGAAATCGATGTCGACGATGCCGCCGGCGGCGTATTTCAGGTCCCAGACGTCGCCTTCGCCCTTCTCCTGCGCGATGGCGCGGCGCATATCGGCGACGTCACCGGCGACGCCGGCGCGGTCGCGCGGCCGGGTCAGCACGCCGCGAATGATCGCTTCGATACGCGCGCGAAATTCCGGCGACGCCGAAATCACCCGCGCGCGGGTCAGTGCCATATGCTCCCAGGTCCAGGCCTCGCGCTCCTGATAGTCGGCGAAGGAATCGATCCGCGAGGCCACCGGGCCCGCGCGCCCCGACGGGCGAAGCCGCATATCGACGTCGTAGAGCACGCCGTAATTGGTCCGCGTCGTAAAGGCGCTGATCAGCCGCTGCGTGAAGCGGGCAAAATACTGGGCGCCGTGCAGCGACCGCTCGCCGTCGGAGTCCGGATGGTCGTGGTCGAAATCATAGAGCAGGATCAGGTCGAGATCGGATGAGGCGGTCATCTCGCGGCTGCCGAGTCTGCCCATCGCGAGGATCGCGGTCTCCTGCCCCCTGATCCGGCCGTGCTGGGCCGCGAAGCGGTCGGTCACGAGGCCATGCACGGTATGGACGATGCCCTCGGCGACGTCGGCGAAGGCGACGCTGGCCTGTTGGGCGGAGACCGTGCCGGACAGGATCCGGGTGCCGATCAGGAACAGGCTTTCCTGGCCGAACAGCCGCAATCGATCGAGAAATTCTTCATAGGAATCCGCGTCTGCCAGCGTCGCTGCGAGCCGCGCCGATAATTCCTGCCGGTCGGGAATGGCGCCGAAGAAACGCGGATCGATCAGCCCATCCATGATCTGCGGTTGCCGCGCCAGCATGTCGCCGAGCCGGGGTGCCGCGCCGAGGATCAGCGCCACCAGCGCGACCAGGTCGCGGTTCTGGCTGAGCAGCGAAATCAGCCGCCCGCCGCGCTGCAGCGCCTGCAGGAAACGGTCGAAGGCAGCCACCGCATTGTCGGGTTCCTCGGCGCGGGCGAGACCGTCGATCAATCCCGGCACGAATTCGACGAAGGCGTTCCGCGTCGCTTCGACGCGCAGCGCGCGATAATCGCCGGTCATCCACTGCTGCACGGTTCCCGCCACCACCACCGGCTTCTTGAAGCCGAGCGAGACCAGATGTTCGACCAGGCGCGGATCGTCGGGACCGGCGCCGTAATCGGCTGCCGGCAGCTGCGCGGTGCCGGTCGGATCGCCTTCGAACAGCTTGCCGTAATGCCCCTGCACGACGTTGAGATGGCCGAGCAGGTCCTTGGCGAACGCGGCGCGGCTGTCGTAGCCGAGGAAGCAGGCGAACCGCTCCACCGCCTCGACGTCGTCGGGCAAGGCATGGGTTTGCTCGTCCGCGACCATCTGCAGGCGGTGTTCGACCCGCCGCAGATAATGATAGGCCGCGGTCAACTCGTCGCGCGCGGCGAAGGTAATCCAGTTGCTCGAGGCCAGCACTTTGAGCGCCTCCAGCGTCGGCCGCACCCGCAATTCCGGGTGCCGGCCGCCGGCGATCAACTGCTGGGTCTGGGCGAAGAACTCGATCTCGCGGATACCGCCCCGCCCGACCTTGACGTTGTGCCCCTCGACCGCGATCTCGCTCTGCCCGCGAAACGTCTGCATCTGCCGTTTCATGTCATGCACGTCGGCGAGGGCTGCGAAATCCAGATGCTTGCGCCAGACGAAGGGCGCGATTTCCGCGACCAGCGCCTCGCCGGCTTTGGCGTCGCCGGCGCAGGGCCGCGCCTTGATCATGGCGGCGCGTTCCCAGGTCCGCCCTTCCCGCTCGTAATAATGCAGCGCCGCGGCCATCGATATCGCCACCTGCGTCGAGGAAGGATCCGGCCGCAGCCGCAGGTCGACCCGGAACACGTAGCCATCGCCGTTGCGCTGCTGCAGCAGCCGCGCCAGAGCCTGGGTGACACGCACGAAGAACGTCTGCGGCTCGATATCCGGCGCCAGCGTCGGCGCCTCGGAATCGAAGAACACGATCAGATCGATATCGCTGGAGTAATTCAGCTCGCCCGCGCCCATCTTGCCCATCGCGAGCACGACCAGACCGCTGTCGTCCTCCGGGGAATCGGAATTGGGCGGCAGCAGCTTCCCCCGTGCGGCTTCCTGCCTCAGCAGGAAGCGCAGCGCCGCCTGCACCGAGGCGACCGCGAGATCGGTCAGCGCCGCGGTTACCTGCATCACCGGCCACAGCCCGCCGATGTCGCACAGCGCGATCAGGAGCGCGGCCTCCGACTTCATGCGGCGAAGCAGTTGCATGACATCGGCTTCGCTCGACGCCGCCGAAACGCCGCGGCGGGTCTTTTCGATCAATCCGGCCAGATGCGGCTCCGGTTCGCATTCAAGCAACCGGATGGCGCGCGCGCCGTCGGCGCGCAGCAGGTCGAACAGATAGGGAGAGGCTTCGGCGATGCCGAGAAGAATGGTCTTAGCGCGGGGAAAC
>JBAQER010000515.1:0-17727 GCA_049286845.1 Bradyrhizobium sp. | reverse complement strand
CGCTAAACGCCATCGACGGCGCGCAGGGTCCGTGCGCGGCGACAAAGTTGGCGCCGTGCGTGCCGGACTGCTCGTTGACCAGATAATTGATATCGCCCTGGCGATAGACCGTGATCTGCCTGGTCTTGTGGCGAGCGACCGGCGCATAGCCCATCAGCCGGAACAGCGCGTGAAGTTCTTCGGGCCGGGGATGGGCATATTCGACGAACTCGAAGCCGTCGGTGCCCATGGGATTGTCGGCCGATATCACAGCGGCCGGCGCGTCGTGCGGAAATGGACCCATGGCTTGCGAATCTCCCCTGATTTGAGGCTTGAATAATCGGTCGCCGGAGGCACAATGTGTGTGCAAATGATTGGCAATGTCGCCACACCATGCACGGTTCGTGCACAAATCTGGGCTTTCGCGCATGATCCAGGTCGACGCCTTTGACCTCAAGATATTGAGCGCGCTGCAGGATGACGGCCGCCTGACCAACCAGCAGCTCGCCGAGCTAGCCGGCCTGTCGGCCTCGCAATGCTCACGGCGGCGCATGCGGCTGGAGGAGGAAAAGGTGATCGCCGGCTATCACGCCGACCTCGCCGCCGAGGCGCTCGGCTTCAACGTCATCGCCTTCATTCAGATTACGCTGGCGACCCACTCGCCCGACAATGCGAAGAAGTTTCGCGCGCTGGTCAACCGCGTCGACGATATCCAGGAGGCCTATTCGCTGACCGGCGACGCCGACTATCTGCTGAAGGCGGTGCTGCGCGACCTCAAGAGCCTGTCGGACATCGTCAACAACGTGCTGATGCCGCACCAGAGCGTGGCGCATGTGCGCTCCTCGATCGTGCTGGACCGGTTGAAGGAGAGCGCAAGGCTGCCGTTAAAGGAATTGCAGCGGTAATTTCGCGAGAGATGGCCGAAATCGAGGGAGATTCGGCATTCGAATCGGGCCGCCGATTTGCGATGATCCGCCTCGCCTCAACCTCTTATTTGACGTGCCTCCTTCACGCGAACCGGCACCCAATTCGCACGAAAACGCTATAGGACGAGACCACCATGGCGCTGCAACTCCGGCCGAACTGCGAATATTGCGACAAGGACCTGCCGCCCAATTCAACGGAAGCACGGATCTGCTCTTACGAATGCACATTCTGCGCGGACTGCGTGGAGACCAAGCTCCACAATGTATGCCCGAACTGCGGCGGCGGTTTCGTACCGCGGCCGATCCGCCCCGCGAGGGAATGGCGGCCCGGCGTATCCGTGCAGAAGCATCCGCCGTCGGACAAGCGCGTGCATCTCAAATACAGCCCCGACGAGGTCGCCGCGCATTCGGCGCGGATCGGGGATGTTCGGCCGGAGGAGCGGTGAAGTAGATCGCACCGTCATTCGGCCGGCGTAATCGTCCCCTCGACCTCGCCAAAGCCGACGCGGTAGCCGTCGCCCTGGCACCAGCCGTGGAAGCTGAGCGAATCGCCGTCTTCGAGAAACGTCCGCTTGACGCCACCAGCCAGTTCCACCGGCTCGGTGCCGTTCCAGCTGATTTCCAGCAGGCTGCCGCGCTGGTGCTTGTCCGGGCCGGAGATGGTGCCGCTCCCTAAGAGATCGCCGACATTCATGGTGCAGCCGGATGAGGCGTGATGCACCAGTTGCTGCACCGAGGACCAGTACATGCACTTGAAATTGGTGCGGCAGATGTTGGCGGCCTCGTTCATCTGCGCCGCGCGCAGGGCGACATCAAGCTGCAGGTCGTAATTGTTGGGCTCGGTCTGCCGCAGATACGGCAGCGGCACCGGATCCTGCACCGGGCCCTGAATGCGGAACGGCTCCAGCGCTTCGCGGGTGACGATCCACGGGCTGATCGAGGTCGCAAAGGCTTTCGCCTGGAACGGCCCGAGCGGCACATACTCCCATTGCTGAATATCGCGCGCGCTCCAGTCGTTCAGGAGTACAAAACCGAAGATCATCGCCTCCGCCTGCTTCTCGGTGAGCATCTCGCCCATGACCGAGGACTGGCCGACCACCACGCCCATTTCCAGCTCGAAGTCGAGCCGCTTGCATGGTCCAAAACTCGGTACCTCGGCGCTCGGCGGCTTCAACTGGCCGCGCGGCCGGCGCACCCTGGTGCCGGAGACCACGACCGTGGAGGCGCGGCCGTTATAGGCGATCGGCATATGCAGCCAGTTCGGCTGCAGCGCGTTGTCCTTGCCTCGGAACATGACGCCGACATTGGTGGCGTGCTCCTTCGACGAATAGAAATCGGTGTAGCCGGCAACCGCGATCGGCAGGTGCAGCCGGGTGTCCGCCAACGGCACCAGCGCGCTGGAGCGCAAGATCTTGTTGTCGCGCAGCTGCGGATTGTCGTGACGCAATAGCTCGCTGATTCGCGCCCGCGTGCGCGACCACACGTTCGGCCCCAGCGCCATGAAAGCGTTCAGCGAGCCTTGCGCGAACACATCGAAGGCCGGCGCGAGATCGACCAGCCCTTCGCCCTCCAGCACCGCGAGATCAAGAACATGATCGCCGATCGCGACCCCGACGCGGGGCGCGGGCGCGGCCTTCGTCGAGAACACGCCGTAGGGCAGGTTCTGGATCGGGAAGTCGGAGGCGGGATCGACCGGGATGAAGGAGCGGAGGGAGGGATCGTTGGGGTGGGGCACTATTTGATTCCTGCTGATCTCGGCGAACTCTATCCGCCGTCATTCCGGGATGGTCCGAAGGACCAGACCCGGAATCCAGAAGTTATTACTGCGAGATTCCGGGTTCGCGCGGTCGCGCGCCCCGGAATGACGTCAAGACATCAAGGCCTGTTCGGATCGAACCGCTTTTCCAGTCCCTTCCAGCAATCCGCGTAGTCTTCCTGCAACGTCGAGGATTTCGCCGCGTGCGCGGTGATGCGCTGGGGAAAGCGCGTCTCGAACATGAAGGCCATGGTGCCGGTCAGCTTGACCGGCTTCAATTCGTCGTTGCTGGCATGGTTGAAGGCCTCGCGGTCCGGGCCGTGCGGCAGCATCATGTTGTGCAGGCTGATGCCGCCGGGCGTGAAGCCTTGCGGCTTGGCATCGTAGACACCGTAGATCAGCCCCATGAACTCCGACATGATGTTCATGTGATACCACGGCGGACGGAAGGTGTTTTCCGCCACCATCCAGCGTTCCGGGAAGATGACGAAGTCGATGTTGGCGGTGCCCGGGGTTTCCGAAGGCGCCGTCAGCACCGTGAAGATCGACGGATCGGGATGGTCGAAACCGACCGCGCCGACCGGCGAGAAGGTGCGCAGATCGTATTTATACGGCGCGTAATTGCCGTGCCAGGCGACGACATCGATCGGCGAATGCGGCAGCGTGGTCTTGAACAGCGAGCCGCCCCATTTCACGAACAGTTCGGTCGGCGTGTCCTTGTCCTCGTAGGCCGCGACCGGCGTGAGGAAGTCGCGCGGATTGGCGAGGCAATTGGCGCCGATCGGGCCGCGCTCCGGCAGCGTGAAGGCGCCGCCGTAGTTCTCGCAGAGATAGCCGCGCGCCGGACCGCCTGACAGTTCGACGCGGAACTTGACGCCGCGCGGGATCATCACGATCTCGGCGGGCCCGGCGTCGATCCGGCCGAACTCGGTGACGAAACGCAAGCCTCCCTGCTGCGGCACGAACATCATCTCGCCGTCGGCATTGTAGAAATGCTGATCGACCATCGATTTGGTGATGAGGTAGACATGCGCCGCCATGCCTGCTTGCGTGTTGGCGTCGCCCGCCGTCGTCATGGTCTGCACGCCCTGCAGGAAGGTCTTGTCTTCCTTCGGAATCGGCGCCGGGTCCCAGCGCAGCTGCTCGACCGCTATTTCCTGCTCGAAGCACGGCGCGGTGCGCCACAGCCCGATATCGACCTTGGCGAAGCGGCCGGAATGTTTCACCGACGGCCTGATGCGATAGAGCCAAGAGCGCTCATTGCTGCCGCGAGGCGCGGTGAACGGCGAGCCGGAGAGTTGCTCGGCATAGAGCCCATAGGCGCAACGCTGCGGCGAGTTGCGTCCGATCGGCAGCGCGCCGGGCAGCGCCTCGGTCTCGAAGCTGTTGCCGAAGCCGGACATGTAGCCCGGCGTGATATTGACGGAGCTCCGGCCGATCACGTCGGGAGAGGTGTTGATATTCATGGTCATCATCCTCCTTGCAAGGCAGCCCACATTTCCTGGTCGCGTTTGTCGGTCCAGATCACGGGATCGTCGATCCCCGACGCTTCATCGAAGGCGCGCGAGACGTTGAACGGCAGGCAGTGCTCGTAGATCGCGAAGCTGGAAAACTTCGGATCCATCACCTCGCGGGCCGCCGCCATGGTTTCTTTGAGGCTGCGGCCCCTGGCGACCGCCAATTCGGCCGCGCCGTAGAGCGTGGTGACGAAATCCCGCGTCATCGCGATCGCCTCGCGCCCGGTGGCGACACCCTTGAGCGCGTCGCCGCGTCCCGGCGCAATCGCCTTGGGATTGAAGGCGCGAATTTCGTTCAACGTCATCGGCCATTCGCGCAAATGCGCGTCGCCGCAATAGCAGGCGGAATGATATTCGATCAGGTCGCCGGAAAACATCACTTCGGCGTCCGGCACCCACGCCACGATATCGCCGGAGGTGTGGCCGGCGCCGAGCTGCATCAGCCGCACCTCGCGTTTGCCGAGATAGATCGACATCTCGCCTTCGAAAGTCAACGTCGGCCAGGTCAGGCCGGGGATACTCTCGGCATCCTGGAACAGCCGCGGAAAGCGGCCGTATTCGGACTCCCAGTCCTGCTGGCCGCGCTCTTCGATCAGCCTGTAAGTTTCCTGCGAGGCGACGATGCCTTGTGCCTTGTAGGCGGAGGCGCCGAGCACCCGCACCGCGTGATAGTGCGACAGCACCACATATTTGATCGGCTTGTCGGTGACCTTGCGCACCCGCTCGATCACCTTGTTGGCCATCGCCGGCGTCGCCTGCGCGTCGAACACGAGGCAGCCGTCGTCGCCGACGATCACGGCCGAATTGGGATCGCCCTCGGCGGTGAAGGCATAGAGGTCGGTGCCGATCTCGGAGAAGGTGATTTTCTTCTCCGCCATGTCGGCCGTCGATGCGAAACCCTTGGCCATCAATTCCATTCCCTTTGCGTTACTGCTGTTGCTGTTGTTGTTGCTGGTTCGCATCCGCCATCCGCCGCTGCGCCAGCGAAATCGCTTCGCGCAGCACGGCGAGATCGCCGATGTGATTGGCCAGAATGAGGACCAGCGCCGCGTCGAGATCGGCGCTCTGTTCGTCGCTCATTCCGCGATGCGCTTCGACCACGGCGCGAAACGCGTCGTCCGGCCTGGCGAAATTCGAAGAGGTGGATAATGCCATGGCCAGAACCTCAATTCGTGCCGGTCGCGCGCGCCAGCGCGGCGTCGAGGGCCGATCGGGTCGGCTGCCGGAAGCGCGCGGCGACATAACCATCCGGGCGCAACAAATAGGCGGTGCCGGGCTCGGCATCGTAGCGCGCGCCAACCAGGCCGGCGGGGTCGGCAAGGCCATTCTTGCCGCCGATCCGGATCACGCCGACGCCATCAGGCACCTCGGGCGCCGCGCCGTTGGCGAACTCCAGCAGCGTGAAACGCTTTCCCGCTTCGATGAAGGCGTCGGTCAAATATGTGGGATCGCCGGATCGCGCGGCAACCGGCGCATCCGGCATCGAAGCGCCGGGCCGCGGACCGCCGCGCCAGGCATCGCCGTCGACGGTGGACAACGGGGAATCGTAGATCGAGGGAACCGAGAGCCGGCCGGCATTGATCATGCGCTTGCCGAATTCGGTTTCCTTGGCGAGCGACAGCACCGCCTTGCGCAACCGCGCCTCCTGGCGCGAAACCGGCGCCATGAAGTCGGTCGAGCGGGTCGATTCGCGGATGTTTTCGTCGGCCGCGGCGCTGCGCTCGATGTGATAGCTCTCCAGCAGGGCTTCCGGCGAGGTCTTGCGCAGCACGCGGTCGAGTTTCCAGGCGAGGTTCTCGGCGTCTTCGAGGCCCGAATTGGCACCCCTCGCGCCGAACGGCGAGACCTGGTGCGCGGAATCGCCAGCAAAGATCACGCGGCCATGGATGAACTTGTCCATCCGCCGGCACTGAAACTTGTACAGCGATATCCATTCGAAATCGAACTTGTCATGCCCGAGCATGCGCGCGATCCGCGGCCGCACATTCTCCGGCCGTTTCTCGACCGCGGGATCCGCATCCGGACTGAGCTGCAGATCGATCCGCCAGATGTCGTCCGGCTGCCGGTGCAACAGCGCCGACCGGCCGGCATGGAACGGCGGGTCGAACCAGAACCAGCGCTCGGTCGGAAATTCCGCGCTCATCTTGACGTCTGCGATCAGAAACTGATCTTCGAAGATCTTGCCGGCAAATTCCGCGCCCACCATCTGCCGCAGCGACGACCGGGCGCCGTCGCAGGCGACGAGATAGTCGGCGCGCAGCCGATAGGGTCCGTCGGGGGTGTCGACCGTCAGCACCAAGTGATCGTTGCGCTGCTCCAGCCCGGTCACCTTGTTGCGCCAGCGCAGGTCGATCGCGGCAAGTTCCCGCACCCGGTCCACCAGATACGCCTCGGCATAGAATTGCTGGAGATTGATGAAGGCGGGCCGCTTGTGCCCCTCCTCCGGCAGCAAATTGAACTGATAGAGCTGCGAGGCGCCGTGAAAGATCTTGCCGACGCTCCAGACCACGCCCTTGTCGACCATACGCTGGCCGATGCCGAGCCGGTCCCAATATTCCAGCGAGCGCTTGGAGAAACAGATCGCGCGCGAGCCCTCGCCGATCCGGTCGGCATCGTCGAGCAGCACGACGCGATGGCCGCGCTGGGCCAGATCGATCGCGAACGACAGCCCGACCGGTCCGGCGCCGACCACGACCACCTGATGACGCGCCGCGTCGCCGTCACGGCGATCCTGATCGGGATGACGCTGGTAACCGAACTGGATGTGGGACTGCTGCGCCATGCGGCTACAAACCTTGCGACTAGCCAAGGGCCTGCGACTCTGCTAATTAGTCGCATCTGCAACTATCTAAACCCTTTGGGTGTTCGGCCGTCAACTCAAATTGGAGCGATTTTTGCCAAAAGCGTCTTCGAGTGAAGTGGGCGCCGGTTCGCGCGAAGAAGACGCGCCCGGAGAAAGCTCGAAACTCGACCTCTTCGGCTTTGTGCCGTTCCGGCTGAACCGGCTGGCGGCCGAGGTCTCCTCCGCGCTCTCCAGCGAATATCAGGAGCGCTACGGGCTCGACATTCCGGAATGGCGCGTGCTGGCAACGCTCGGTTTCCGCGACGAGGCCTGCAGCGCGCAATACATTTCGCACTGCACCCGAACCCACAAATCCACCATCAGCCGCGCCGTCACCACGCTGATGCAGCGGCAGCTCGTGGAACGGGTCGCGAATGCGGACGACCGTCGCGAGTTTGCGCTGCGCATGACGCAAAAGGGCAAGGCGCTGTACCGGGAACTGATCCCGCGCCTGTTGCGCCGGGAGCAGGAAATCCTGTCCTGCCTCTCGGCGCAGGAGCGGAAGAATTTTGCAGCCATGCTCGGCAAGATCGAGAAAAGTCTCGATCTGGTGCAGACGGCGAGGGAAGCGGGCGTCAAGGACGCGTATTGACTTTGCATCATGGCCGGGCGTCATGCGCGGCCGGCTCACTTCGCCGCCGTCACCACGATCTCCACGATATGCGGCGGTTCGAGATCGACGCCAATGCAGGCCCGCATCGGAGGATTCCGGGTGTCGACCCATTCGTCCCAGGCGCGGTTCATCTCACCCTTGCGCTTCATGTCGGTGATGTAGACGATCGCCGAAAGGATCTTGCTCTTGTCCGAGCCGCACAGCGCGAGGCTCTCGTCAATGCGGGCCAGCGCCTTTGCGCTCTGCTCGTACATCGATGAGGTCACCGGATCGGGCGCGACCGCCACGGTGAGCACGAGGTCGCCATGAACGACGGCGCGGCTGCGCGTCGGCGTAAGGCCGGGAAAGCGATTGATCATGGCTAACTCCGGTTGGACTGGATTGTGATCTCATCTCTTTGTTTGAGCATGATCTTTTCGGAAAGCCGGTTTCCACTTTTCCGGATCATGCTCTAGCGTCCGCCAACATACTTCGCGATGACAGGAAAGTACGCCCCGCCCGAGCCGGCATCGATCGCTTCCTGCAGAATCTTGCCGGTCAGCTCGGCGCCGCGGATCTTGATGCCGGCGTCACCGGCCAGTTCCAGCGCGTAAGACAGATCCTTCAAGGCATATTCGGTCGAGAAGGCGCGTTCGGGAAAATTGCCCGGCACGATCGCCTTCATCCCGTGATTGCGCAGCGCGAAACTGTCGGCCGATCCCTTTGACAGGGTATCGAGCAGCAGCGCCGGATCGACGCCGTTGTGTTTGGCCAGCGCCACCGCTTCGGAAAGCGCATTGACGGTTTCGAACAGCACCATGTTGTTGAGGATTTTTGTCACCTGCCCGGCGCCGACCGTGCCGCAGTTGGTGACGTCGGTGGCAAAGCAGCGGATCAAGGGCTCGATCGCTGCGAAGATTTCGTCAGTGGCGCCGACCATGACGCTCAGCGTGCCGTCCTGCGCCGCCTGGCGCGTGCGCGCGATCGGCGCGTCGGCCCAGATCGCGCCCTTGGCCTGCAACTGGCCTGCGAAATCGCGGGTCTGATTGACCGAAGAAGTGCCGAGATCGACCACGACCTGGCCTTTGCGGATATTCTTCAGGATGCCGTCGCCATTGAACACCGCGTGCACATGCTTGGCGCTGGGCAGGCACAGGAACACGATGTCGGTCTTGTTGACGAGGTCGGCGACGGACGTGGCGACCGCGGCGCCATCGGCGGCCAGCCGCGCCAGCGGCTCCGGCGAAAGGTCGAAGGCAATCACGTGCGCGCCGCCTTTCCTGACGAGGTTGCGGCAGATCGGCTCGCCCATCACGCCGAGGCCGATGAAACCGATGGTGCTGTAGTTTGACATGAGTTTGCTCATTTTTGTTTTGGCGCGTCTTCCCGATGCGAACCGGTACCCGCTTCGCTCGAAAGCACCTTGTCATTTGACGAAGGAACGTGACGGCGGCAGATGCAGGGCAAATGCATCGGCGTTGTCGCCGGCGCGCGGATAGATGTCGCAGACCAGGGGATCATGCCCGGGAATGACGCGGTCGGGATGCCCGGCCAGACGCTGCGCGATATCCCAGCCCTCGAACATGTCGCCGAGATTGTAGATGATCGGGAACGGGCTGCGGCGATGCATGTTGCCATAGTAATGCGAAGCGTCCGACGCCAGCACCACCGGGCCGCGCGCGGTCTCGACCCGCACCACCTGCAGGCCGTCAGAGTGACCGCCGACCCGATGCAGCGTCACCCCCGGCGCGACCTCGCCATCGCCGTTGTGGAAGGTGACGCGCTCGCTGAAGACGTGCCGTACCATCAGCGTGACGTGCTCTACTGAAAACGGATGCCGCAGCAGGCCCTGGCACATGCAGCGCCCGGTGGCATAGCTCATCTCGCGGTCCTGCAGATGAAACCGCGCATTGGGGAAGCGATCGAGATTGCCGGCGTGATCGTAATGCAGATGCGTGACGACGACATCCTTGATGGCGCCAGCGTCGACGCCGAAGCGCGCTAGCGCATCGACCGGATTGAGCGTGAGCTTGCGGCTGCGCGCCTGCGCCTCTTCCGCATTGAACCCGGTGTCGACCAGAATTTCGCGACCGTTTCCGCGGATCAGCCAGACGAAATAATCGAGGTCTTGCGCCGTGGTTTCGTGGGGATCCGGCAGCAGGTAGTTCATGTGGGGGGTGCGCGGCGACATCGTCGCATAGCGCAGGGCGTAGATCTCGTAGGCGTTTCCCATCGGCTGTACTTTTCTTCTCTAAAGAGCTGATTTTCCGATTGCCGCACCAAGCCACCGCCGATCCGAAAGGTCAAACCGGACGGTTCGCGGCGGCTCCACGGTCGCGCGGCAGGAGGACCCACCATGCGCTTGATCCCCCTGGCCCCGTCCGCTGCAACGCACCCGCACCCGAACGCCCGCACCCGCGATCACGGGACCACGCAATCCGTGTCACGGTTTATTCCCATGCCTCGTCGCGGTTAATTGTCGCAATTACTGGCTGCTTCACAACCAGTTGACAGGCTCGGCGACCCCGGTTTGATAATGCGGTTTGCGTAGAGTAAGGTCGCCGAGGCGCAAGCTGGTGTCGGCGCTTTGTTGGCTGGACTGCCGTTTTATGAAAATCCGCCTCGCATTATTTCTGATTTCGGTTTTGTCGGTTATCCCGATTGTCCCGTCGGTCGCTGCGGGCCCGGAGCGCTTTGCGCTTGTCATCGGCAACGCGAAATATCCCGACGCCGAGGCGCCGCTCAAGGAACCGATCAACGACGCCCGCGCCATCGCCGACGAACTCAAGCGCGACGGATTCAACGTCGAGGTCGGAGAAAATCTGACCGGCGACGCGATGCGGCGCGCCTTCGACAAACTTTACGGACGCATCAAGCCCGGCTCGGTCGTGTTGCTGTTCTTCAGCGGGTTCGGCGTCCAGTCCGGCCGCCAAAGCTACATGATTCCGGTCGATGCCCAGATCTGGACCGAGCCGGACGTTCGCCGCGACGGCTTCAGCCTGGAGACGGTGCTGGGCGAAATCAACAGCCGCGGCGCCGGGGTCAAGATCGCCCTGATCGACGCCTCCAGGCGCAACCCGTTCGAACGCCGGTTCCGCAGCTTTTCCGCGGGGCTGGCGCCCGTGATCGCGCCGAACGGAACGCTGGTGATGTATTCGGCCGCGCTCTCTTCGGTTGTCAGCGACAATGGCGGCGACCGCAGCCTGTTCGTGCGGGAATTGCTCAAGGAAATTCGCGTCCCCGACCTGATGGCCGAGGAAACCCTCAACCGCACCCGCGTCGGCGTTACCCGCGCCTCCCGCAGCGAACAGGTGCCGTGGATTTCCTCCTCCCTCGCCGAGGATTTTTCCTTTATCCCGGGCACCGGCGCCAAGCCGGCCGGTCCGGGTCCCGTGGCAGCGTTGCCCCCGGCAACTCCTCCGGCGCCCCCCCAAGCCGCTCCCCAGGTTACTCCTCCGCCGCTGCCGCGCGTCGAACCTCCGCCGCCGCGGGTCGAAACGCCGGCTCTGCCGCCGACGCCAAAGCCGGCCGAAGTCACTCTCGCTCCGCCTGAAAAGCCGGCCGAGGGGCCGACCGCCGTCGCGCTGGCCGATGACCCGACCATCAAGAGCCTGACCCAGAAGCTCGCCGCCAATCCCGACGACGCCGGCGCGCTGTACCGGCGCGGGCAGGTCTATGCCAGCAAGGGCGCCTACAGCCTCGCCATCAAGGACTTCGACCACTCGCTGCGGCTGAACCCCAAGGACGTGGAAGCCTATAACAACCGCTGCTGGGCCCGCACCGTGATCGGCGACCTGCAGGCCGCCCTGAAGGACTGCAACGAAGCCCTGCGGCTGCGCCCGAACTTTGTCGATGCCCTCGACAGCCGCGGTCTCGTCAACCTGAAGAGCGGGCAGACCAAGAATGCAATTGCTGATTTCGACGCCGCCCTCAAGATCAACCCGCGATTGACCTCGTCGCTGTACGGGCGCGGCCTCGCCAAGCAGCGAAACGGCTCGATTTCCGAGGGCGAGTTGGATATATCCAATGCCAAGGCCATGGATCCGAATATTGTCAAGGAATTCGCGAGTTACGGGGTACGTTAACGATTATTTGAGTAAGGGGCCGGCGCGGCCTCGAACCCCCAGGCAGGAGCCAGAGACAAACCCAAGGAAGCAGCCACGCCGGAAGGTGGCCGGGCTCCGCCCGATCTGTCCGGCGGCTCATCGAGCATCGATTGGAACCGCGCCGGCAGCGCAGGAGGGACTGGCAATGACCAAGATGTCTGGAAGGAAAAATCTCACCGCAATCCTTTCGATCGTGACGATCGGGGCGGCGCTTTCTTTCGGAATGGCGAAGGCCGTCGCCGCCGAGGATGTCACCGAGGATCAGATCGTCCGCGCGCTTGCGCCGGCCAAGAAGCCGCTGACCCGCGGCCTCTCCGTGGGTCCGAAGGTCGACCCGGCGGTCAGCGCCGAGGAAGGACGCTTTGTCCAGAAGATCCGTGGCCGGCCTTCGCGTTCGCTGTCGGTCAACGAGCGCGAGGAAATCGCCACCCTCGCCAAGGACAAGCCGAATATCGATCTGGAAATCACCTTCGACTACAACTCGGCCGACATCAGCGCCAAGTCGCTGCCCTCGGTTCAGGCTCTCGGAAAGGCCCTTTCCAATCCCGATCTGAAGGGCTCGACCTTCGTGGTGGCAGGCCATACCGACGCCGCCGGCGGCGAGGCGTACAACCAGGACCTGTCCGAACGGCGCGCCGACTCGATCAAGCGCTACCTGACCGACAAGTTCGGCATTGCCGGCGCTGACCTCGTGACCGTCGGATACGGCAAGAGCAAGCTCAAGGATCCCGGCCAGCCGCTCGCGGAAGTGAACCGCCGCGTGCAGGTCGTCAATATGGCGAGCACGACCACCGCGTCCAAGTAAGCGAATTGTGGTGCCGGGTAGAGTTTTGCGGCTGCAGCCTCCGTTCCGACCAGATCGGAACGGAGGCTCTGTGTTTATTTGACGCATTTTCCGGGCGCGAGCCGGTATCCACGTCGCTGGAAAACGCTATAAATGCGTTTCACCCCGTCCCACCCGATAGGTCTGGATTGATCCGGCGATGAAGCTCTCCGAATATCTCAAACCTGCGATCGGAGTGGTCGTCGTTGTCGTGCTGGGGGCCGGATACTACTGGTTCGAGCACCGTCCGCGGCCGGAGGAAAAAGACACCCCGTCCAACGCCCTCGTCATCGTCACCAAGACCACCAACGCCTGCTTCTCCGACATGGTGCGGGTCACCGGCTTCATCGTGCCGCGCCGGGAAGCGGTGGTCGGCGTCGAACAGGAAGGCTCCAGGGTTTCCGAGGTGCTGGTCCGCGAAGGCGACACGGTCACCGAGAATCAGGAACTGGCGCGGCTGACACCTCCACCGCAGCAGGCCGGCGGACGACCCGGGCCGACGGTGCTGCGCGCCCCGGCGGCCGGCCTCGTCACGGAAGTCAGGACCATCGCCGGCGCGCCCGCCTCGCCGCAAGCCGGGCCGATGTTCCGGATCTCGGTCAACAACGAAATCGAACTGGATGCCGAGGTACCGGCGATCCACATGCTGAAACTCAATCCCGGCGCGTCGGCGCGCATAAGCCGGGACAATGTACCCGACCTGATCGGGCGCGTGCGGCTGGTCTCCCCGCAGATCGACCGCAGCACCCAGCTCGGCCACATCCGGATCTCGCTGACCAATAACCCGTCGCTCAAGATCGGCATGTTTGCGCGCGCCAACATCGACGCCAAGCGCAGTTGCGGCGTCGCCATTCCGCGTACCGCCATCGACCATCTGACCGTGCAGGTGGTTAAAGGAAACACGATTGAGACGCGCAAAGTGAAGGTCGGACTGGTGTCCGATACTTCGACGGAAATCCTCGAGGGCCTCGACGTCGGCGAAATCGTCGTGGCCGACGCTGGCACCTCGCTGCATGACGGCGACCAGATCAAGACCATGTTCGCCGAGGAACTCGATCGGGTACGGGTGCGCTGATGGCTTTGAATATCTCGGCCTGGTCGATCCGGAACCCGCTTCCCTCGATCGTCTTCTCGATCATCCTGCTGGTGCTGGGCTGGGTCAGCTTTACCAAACTCGCGGTGACGCGGCTGCCGAGCGCCGACATCCCCGTGATCTCGGTCGCGGTCTCGCAGTTCGGCGCGGCGCCGGCCGAGCTGGAGTCGCAGGTCACCAAGACCATCGAAGACGGCGTCTCCGGCGTCGAGGGCGTGCGGCACATCTCATCCTCGATCACGGACGGACTGTCGCTGACCACGATCCAGTTCGCGCTCGAAACCAACACCGACCGCGCGCTGAACGACGTCAAGGACGCCGTCACCCGCGTGCGCGCCAACCTGCCACAGAACGTCAACGAGCCGCTGATCCAGCGCGTCGACGTGATCGGCCTGCCGATCGTCACCTATGCCGCGATCTCGCCCGGCAAGACGCCCGAGCAACTTTCCTATTTCGTCGACGACGTCGTCAAACGCGCGCTGCAGGGCGTGCGCGGCGTCGCCCAGGTCGAGCGCATCGGCGGTGTCGAGCGCGAAATCCTGGTGTCGCTCGATCCCGACCGGCTGCAGGCCGCCGGGCTGACGGCCGTCAATGTCAGCCAGATCCTGCGCGGCACCAATGTCGACCTCGCCGGCGGCCGCGCCGAGATCGGCAAGAACGACCAGGCGATCCGGACGCTCGCCGGTGCCAAGACCCTCAACGATCTCGCCGGCACCATGATCCCGCTGTTCGGCGGCGGCGAGGTTCGTCTCGACGATCTCGGTACCGTCACCGACACCATCGCCGATCGCCGGACCTTCGCGCGCTTGAACGGCGAGCCCGTGGTGGCGCTCGGCATCAAGCGTTCCAAGGGCGCCAGCGACGTGGTCGTAGCCGCGGCCGTGCAGAAGCGCATCGATGCGCTCAAGGTTGCCTATCCCGACGTCGACCTCAAGCTGATCGACACCTCGGTGGAATTCACCAAGGGCAACTATGAAGCCGCGATCTCGACCTTGTTCGAAGGCGCCATCCTCGCCGTCATCGTCGTGCTGCTGTTCCTGCGCGATATCCGCGCCACCATCATCGCCGCGATCTCGCTGCCGCTGTCGATCTTCCCGGCGTTCTGGGCGATGGATCTTCTCGGATTCTCGCTGAACCTCGTCAGCTTCCTCGCCATCACGCTGTCGACGGGCATTCTGGTCGACGACGCCATCGTCGAGATCGAGAACATCGTGCGCCACATGCGGATGGGAAAATCGCCGTATCGCGCCGCGCTGGAGGCCGCCGACGAGATCGGCCTCGCCGTCATTGCGATCTCGCTCACCATCATCGCGATCTTCGCGCCCGCAAGCTTCATGTCGGGGATCGCCGGGCAATTCTTCAAGCAATTCGGCATCACGGTGTCGGTGCAGGTGTTCTTCTCGCTGCTCGCCGCGCGCTTCGTCACGCCGGTGCTGGCGGCCTATTTCCTGAAGGATCATCCGCACGAAGACCCGCCGCCGGGACGCATCCTGCAAACCTATACGCGGCTCGTCACCTGGTCGGTGAAGCACTACTTCATCACCGTGCTGGCCGGTTTCGGCATCTTCGCCGCCTCGATCTGGAGCATCACGCTATTGCCGCAGGGCTTCCTGCCGGCGCAGGACACCGCGCGCTCGCTCCTGGCGATGGAGCTGCCGCCGGGGTCGCAACTCGCCTTCACCGAAAAGGTCACCGAGGAGATCGTCACCCGCCTGCGCAAGCGGCCCGAGGTCAAGAGCGTATTCGTCGACGGCGGCCGCGTCCCGCCAGGCACCTTCGAGGTGCGCCGCGCCGCCCTGATCATCAACTATACGCCGAAGGCCGACCGCAATATCACCCAGCGCGAGCTCGAGCTTGCGATCTCGGGCGACCTCGAAAGCGTTCCCGACATCCGATTCTGGTTCCTCGACGAAAACGGCTTGCGCGCGATCTCGTTGGTGGTCACCGGCGTCGACAGCAACATCGTCGGCAACGTCGCCAGTGAGCTGGCGACCCAGATGAAACGGATTCCGATCATCGCCAACGTGATCTCCGAAACCTCGCTCGACCGGCCCGAGCTTCGCATTCAGCCGCGGGCCGAGCTCGCAGCAAGGCTCGGCGTCTCCACCGAGAGCCTGTCGCAGACCATCCGGGTCGCCACCATCGGCGACGTCGGCCCGGCGCTGGCGAAATTCGACGCCGGCGGCCGGCTGGTGCCGGTCCGCGTGCAGCTCGAGGACGCCGCGCGCGGCGACCTGCAAATCCTCGAGCAGTTGCGGGTGCCGCTCGGCCAGCGCGGCGAGAAGGGCGGCGTGCCGCTCTCCGTCGTCGCCGACATCAAGCTCGACCAGGGCCCGACCAGCATCAACCGCTACGACCGGGAACGTCAGGCCACCGTGGCGGCCGACCTCGTCGGCTCCGCCGCGCTCGGCGACGCCACCAAGCTGATCTACGACCTGCCGGTCATGAAGAGCCTGCCCAAGGGCGTGAAGGTCAGCCCCTCGGGCGACGCCGAAAGCCTGAACGAACTGTCGGAAGGCTTTGCCACCGCGATCACCACCGGGTTGATGATGGTCTATGCGGTGCTGGTACTGCTGTTCGGCACCTTTCTGCAGCCGATCACCATCCTGTTCTCGTTGCCGCTCTCGATCGGCGGCGCTATCGCGGCGCTGCTCCTGACCGGCAAGCAGCTCACGACGCCAGTGTGGATCGGCATCCTGATGCTGATGGGCATCGTCACCAAGAACGCCATCATGCTGGTGGAATTCGCGGTCGAATCGATCCGCGAGGGCAATCCGCGCGAATTTGCGATCATCGACGCCGGCATCAAGCGCGCGCGCCCGATCGTCATGACCACCATCGCGATGGCGGCCGGCATGATGCCGTCCGCGCTGGCATTCGGCGCCGGCGGCGAATTTCGCTCGCCGATGGCGCTCGCCGTGATCGGCGGACTGGTGTTCTCCACCGTGCTGTCGCTGGTGTTCGTGCCGGCGATGTTCATGATGATGGACGATCTCGGCGCGCTGATCTGGCGCTTCGGCAGGAAGCTGCTGGTCTCCAGCGGAGAGAACGAGCAACCGCCGGGCGATCACAAGCCGCCGCCGAGCATCGTGCATTCGCCCGCGGCGGAGTAGGCGCCGTTATCGTCCTACTCGTTCCTTGCCACCGCCGTCAGCTTGGTCATGTTCTGCAGCAGGATGCGGCCGCGCTGCAGATCCAGGATGCCGTCCTTGCGCCACAGCTGCAGTTGACGGTTGACGCTCTCGCGGGCGGCGCCGACGAACACGCCGAGCTGTTCCTGCGAGATGTGCACCTCGGAGCCGAAATCCGACGACAGCGCGCAGAGCCGGCGCGCCAGCCGCACCGGCAGCGGCTGCAGCATGGATTCCTCCATCCGCTCGCTCATCCAGCGGATACGCTGACACAACAGCGCGATGATCTTGACCGCGACGCGCGGTTCGCGTTCGAGAAAGCTGAGAAAATCCTCGCGCCGCAGCACGAATAGCTCCGTGGGCTCGCCGGCGGTGGCGTCCGCGGTGCGGCTCTGGCCGTCGAGCACCGCGACCTCGCCGAACAGGTCGCCGGGGCCGAGAAAATTCAGCGTCAGGCGGCTGCCGTCCGACGCCCCGGTCTCGATGCGGATCTGCCCGCGCCGGACCCCGAACAGGGCGTCGCCGGCGTCGCCCTTCTGGAACAGCATCTCGCCCACCCCGAGGTGCTGGGTGTGGCAGAGGCTCGAGATTCGCTGCAATTCGTCGGCGCCAAGGTCCGCGAACATCGGATTCATCTTGAGAATGACCGCAAAGTCGGCCGCTTTGCTCCTTGCAATGCCTTCCAGAGAGGATTCGAGATCGTCAAAATAACCGTTAGCGAAGCTTGTGGCCTATGAAGTGTGTCATAAGTCACATAACTTTGCAGCACCCCCGGACTATTTTTACTGGCTTTGAGCGCTTTCCCCTTCCGGGATAAGCTCAACCACAAGGCCCGCCGCCACGGCCGGGCCGAATTCGCGTGCAGCTGGCCCGGTCTGGAATGTCGAGATGAGAGCACTGAAAATCGCCGGAGCCGCCGTCGCCGCCATGATCGTGGTGGCTGCATTGCTGCTGATCGTCGG